>JABMRN010000345.1 GCA_013202515.1 Candidatus Omnitrophota bacterium
AGCCAAGGACGAGCAATAGAATCACGTCTCTTCTCAGCATGAAGAAAATCAAAATTCAAATTAAAAAAAAAGAAAATTGTAAAGATTTGCCCCTGCCTCGGTATGCAACACAAGGCTCAAGCGGCATGGATTTGTATGCTGATGTTGAGAACGAATTGACATTGGCACCGGGTGGCATAAGGCTTATTTCCTGCGGCATATACGTTAGTATGCCGCAAGGTTACGAGGCCCAAATAAGACCAAGAAGCGGCCTTGCCTTGAAGCACGGCATCAGTCTTGTTAATTCTCCCGGAACTATAGATTCGGATTACAGAGGTCTGGTTAGCATAATAGCAATAAATTTAGGTAGTGAACCATTCAGGATAAGGCGCGGGGATAAAATTGCCCAAATGATTATTAAAGAAGTTGTAGCTGCGGAATTTGATGAGTGTGTTGAACTCGATGAAACAGCACGTTCTGTCGGCGGTTTTGGCCACACGGGGATATAAATAATGCCTGTAAAATTTACCCTAAAAGAAAAACCTTTTAAACAACACGATAGAAAAAGCGAAATCTTCGCTATTTTACTTTTAGCCTTTTCCGTTTTTATATGCATCAGCTTAATTACGTTTAATTCCGGGGATCTTCCTCTTTTTTCATCCCAAATAAATCAACCCATCAATAACTTCGCTGGTATTATTGGCGCCTATGTGGCGGGATTTCTTATGTTTTTCATGGGGCTAAGCGCCTATATCATATCAATTCTTGCTTTGTTTTGGGCTATTGCGGGTTTTGCCGGCAGAAAATCGCAAAAGATATATCTAAAAATTTTCGGAACATTTTTTCTTATATTAGCGGTAAGTTCGACATTCAGCCTGTTGGCAGGGGGCGATGAAGTATTCCGTTTTAGAATGGGCGGATTTCTTGGACTTTCATTCTCCAATTTTTTAATGAAGTATCTCGGAACCGTTGGGGCAGCTGTTGCCATCATAGTGCTTCTTTTGCTATCGGTTCTGGTCGCGACCGATTTTCTTATATTTCCATTTATTATTTTCTTGTGGAAGACTCCGACTAGGGTTTTATCCTCGATTAGGCGTTTCTTTGCTTCCAGAAAACGCCTTCGCCCCAAACCAAAACCAAAGACATTTTCCATTACGCCGAAATTTCAAAAGGCTGAACCGAAACAAAGCATAGCGATAGAAAAGAAGGAGCCCTCAGTTAATAAAAATGTTATTCCTGTAAAAGAAATCACAAAACCCAAATCTAAGGAAGAACCCGTAAAGATAGAGCCAAAAGAACTCCAGCAGCCCAAACCATATACCCTTCCGGCACTTGACCTTTTTAAGTCACCGCCTCCCATTGAGGAAAGAGAGATCGAAGACAACCTGACTCTAAATTCTAAGATCCTGGAGGATACATTAGCCGATTTCGGTATAGAGGCAAAGGTTATAGAAGTAAACAAAGGACCGGTTATAACCAGGTATGAGCTTGAGCCTGCCAGTGGTATTAAGGTTCACCGAATAACATCATTAGGTGACAATATCGCCCTTTCCATGAAGGCTGAGAGCGTTAGGATTGTCGCACCGGTTCCGGGGAAGGGGACAATAGGTATTGAATTACCTAATTCCAAATCTTCCTTGGTTTATTTAAAAGAGGTACTCGATACCAAAGAATACTCAAGGGAACGCTCAAAATTAAAACTTGCCCTCGGAAAAAATATATCGGGAGATCCAGTAATTGGTGATCTCGCAAAAATGCCGCATCTTTTGATAGCAGGTGCTACGGGTTCAGGGAAGACTGTTTGCGTAAACAGCATTATCGCCAGCCTTTTGTTTAATTGTACACCCGAAGATGTAAAATTTATTATGGTAGATCCAAAAAAAGTGGAATTGGCTCAATTTAATAATTTGCCGCATCTTTTATGCCCGGTTGTTACTGACCATAAGAAAGTTCCCAGTGTTCTCGAATGGGTTCTGGATGAGATGGATAGAAGATTTGCTCTATTTTCTAGAGTTGGCGTCAGAAATATCGATATTTATAACGAAAAAGGCAAGAAAGAAAAGTGGGAACCGCTTTATTTTATCATTCTTATTATAGATGAACTTGCAGATCTCATGCAGGTGTCTAAGGATGAAGTAGAAAGCGCCATACATAGGCTTGCGGCGCTTGCCCGCGCAACAGGTATTCATCTTATATTGGCGACACAGAGGCCTTCAGTTGATGTTATTACCGGTGTCATTAAGGCAAATTTTTCTGCACGTATTTCATTTAAGGTTGCCTCGAAGGTTGATTCAAGGACGGTTTTAGATATAAACGGTGCCGACAAACTTTTAGGTATGGGCGACATGCTTTTTGTTGAACCGGGTGAGGACAAGCCATTGCGTGCCCAAGGTAGCCTTGTTTTTGACGACGAGATAGAAAGACTGAGCGCTTTTATCAAGGGGCAGAGAAATCCTGAGTACGTGGAGGAGCTGATGAAGTCGCCGAAGAAAAAAAGTTCTGGCGGAAGATTTCAGCGCAATGAGATTTATGAGGAGGCTGTAAGGATTGTTCTTAAAACCAAGCAGGCATCAGTTTCCATGGTACAGAGGAAGTTGGGGGTAGGATATACCAAGGCTGCAAGAATAATCGACATGATGGAAGAAGACGGCATAGTTGGACCGTATCAAGGATCAAAACCGAGAGAAATACTTGTAGACAGCCCAGAGGCAAGCGAAGAGAGCATCAGTTAGACTTAAAAAGAATTATAATAATCTTATGAAAAGTATTAAAGAAATCGGCGAGTTGCTTAAGAAAACACGCGAGAAAAAAGGCCTTAGCATAGAAAAAGTTTATAAGGAAACGCGTATTCATGGCGAGGTAATAAAGGCATTAGAGAGTGGCAACATAGATGCTTTATTCAACATGGTTTACGCAAAAGCCTTTTTGCGTAAATATTTAAAATACCTAGGTCTAGATAAGGATTCTATAGCACAACACTTTGCTGCCTTGTATCCAGTTGAAAGGGTTGAGGAAGCCCCGCGGCTAGAAAGAGAGGATACCTCAACGGATAACGTCCAATTGTACAAGATAGGACTGAGTATAGTAATTGTATGCATATTTATCTTTTTCGTGTTTAGCACCTTACTAAAAATAAAGTCTTTTATGTTAAATATGCCCCGCAAGGCACCGGTTAAAGTTGAAAAAATTAAACCTGTTAAGAAGATTGAAAAGGTCGAAAAGGTCGAAAGGCCTAAACGAACTACCAAGAGCCTGTTTCCGATTTCGGAGCGCTCTAATATCGTTTTGAGTGTCTCGAGTTCTGAGAAAGTTTGGATGCGCGTCAAAAAAGATGGGGATATTGTTTTTAGCGGTATACTGCCAGAAAACTGCAAAGAATCATGGACGGGAAATAAAAACTTTAGCCTAAGAGTGGGGAAACTAGAGGCGCTTAAGTTCACGATTAATGACAATAATATTGGCAAGTTGGGCAGCGGTGTCCAGGATGTATATCTTGATAGAAAAACGCTAACCGTTGACAATAAAGAACTAAACACGAAGATTCCATAATAGTTTTCCAATAGATAAATACACCACGGGCAAGCCCGTGGTGTTCTGTTTTAATATATGAATACCAAAATATTTCTCCTAAGTCTAGGGTGTCCAAGAAATCTCGTTGATTCAGAAGTTCTGACAGGTCTCTTAAAGGAAGAAGGATTTACTTTTGAGGATGATGCAAGGAAGGCAGACCTTTTTATTCTTAACACATGCGCTTTCATTGATTCCGCTAAAAAGGAGTCTATTGATACAATTCTGGAATTAGCAGCGCTAAAAAAAGAAAGACTAGAAGAAAAAATACCTCTTATCGTGACAGGCTGCTTGTCCCAGCGTTATCCCAATGCATTGCTCAAGGAAATTCCCGAAATTGATGGAATCTTTGGCAGCTCTGATTTTATAAAAATACCACAGTTTATAAAAGGAATGTTGGATAAGAATAAGGCCAAGCGGATACACGAAAATGCCCCGTGCGTTACAAAGAAACCCCATTTTTTATATAATCATAGATTAGCCAGAGATTTTATAACGCCGAGACATTATGCCTATGTAAAGCTCCAGGAGGGCTGCAGAAACCACTGTAGCTATTGTTTAATTCCCACCCTGAGAGGTCCCTATAGAAGTAGAACACTTGATTCCGTCGTAAAAGAGGTTATTCAGCTTAGAAAAAAAGGAGTACAGGAGATAAATCTAATTGGTCAAGATATCACTTTGTATGGTATTGACAGATACCGAAGCGTACGGCTTGTTTCGCTTTTGAAAAAATTAGCAGAAATAATGAAAGATGGTTGGATAAGGCTTTTGTACACACACCCGGCCCATTATAGTGATGAATTAATAGAAATAATATCAGGCGAAAAGCCTATATGTAAGTATCTCGATATACC
>JABMRN010000346.1 GCA_013202515.1 Candidatus Omnitrophota bacterium
CGCAGTCTTTGGGCTCAACGAACATCTTCTCCGCGGCCATAAAAAATACCTGTGGGTCTGGTTTTCCTTTTGTAATATCATTCCCTGTGATGATCACATCAAAAAGATCGGTCAATTTTACCTTCTTAAGGATAGACAGACAATTCTTGCTTGAAGATATCGCGCCTCTTTTTAAATCCTCGCGCTTAAGGGCCTTTACTAGATCCACTGTTGTATTGTAAACCGGGATCTCTTCCTTATTCAGATACTCCAAAAAATAACCCTGTTTTTTATCACCTGCTTTTTTCAATTCATCATCACTAATATCAGTCAAAATCGCCCGCGCCCCATCAGTACGTGGAATGCCATCCACCTTCTCTTTGTAATCCTCAAAGGTAAATTCCTTCCCGTATTCGTTAAACATCCTCTGCCATGCCTTAAAATGGAACGGCACTGTATTTACTATCACGCCGTCAAGGTCAAATATAGCTGCCTTCATTTCGCCCTTTCTTCGCCATAAGTATAATTTACGATTTTACTCTTGCTAAGATCCAGATTAGGCACTATTACAATCGCCTTGTCTCCCGATAAAAATTCAGAGCGCCTTACGCCAATATCCAGGACAATGACCACCTCTCCGGAAGGAAGTTTGATCTTATCTCCTATCCTGAAAGGAGAATCTATCATGATCATAAATCCAGAAATAACATTTGCTATCGTATCCTGGGCAGCCAGCGCAATAGCCAATGAACATACACCAAGGGTCGCGACCAGGGCGCTTATATTCACGCCAAAAAAAGGAAGTATCACCAGAACAGCCACGACCCATATGATGACCTTTAATGTCCTACGCATAATAGGGATCAGCTTGTCATCAAGCTTTGTCGCGGTCTTTGAGACAATATTAACCTCATACCATGAAACAATAGCTGTTAAAATAGTCTGCATAATAAAAGCTATGGATATTACAAATAAACTCCCTATATATCTCATAAGCTCCAGGTGCGTCTTTTCATGTATCACAGGCATAACGTTCATCTTGTAATACACGTAACCCATTATCAAAGATACTAACATGAGCACAGGGAGGAAAGATTTTTTTATAACTTCCCAGCTAATCCTGTTTGAAATTTTTTTCATCTTGTCACCTCTCTTCTGTAAACTTATCATATTATATATCTATTGACCTGTTAAAACAATACAAAACTTAATGCCGCATAAAGTTTATTTATTTGTAACTTGTGTTATATGCTTGATCCCTCTTTCTATAAATGAATAGGGATAGGATATAATCTGGAATAGCCCAGCGCCTGTTGATAGACTTCTTATCGGCCTTTTGATTGCATCCATAAATTCAGCGCGAACCACTTCATCGTCCACTTCCCCCTGCTCCTCAACGGTTGATAATCTATGAATGGCGTATAATCCTATAAGGAACGCAAGACCAAAAAAGAAATCCCAGTGCTGAAAATTGAGCGCCTGGAAAACCAATTCCCTGCTTGGAGACGACCATTTAAGAACTAGAGATAAGTTTCTTGCGGCAAAAAAATCTGCGAATTTTCCACCCAAGATAGGCGCTATTCCAGCTGCAAATGAATTTACAAGAGTATTAGTAGCTAAATACGCTGTAGCGTGTCCTTTTGGAGCAAGTTTTAATCCTATATTACCCGAAGCTATTGTTACACCTGCTGTTGCAATACCCATAACTATATGAATAATTATCAAAAGAGGGAATGTTAAGAAATACTTCTCCGGCATAGTTGTAAAAGTCCATCCAAGAATGCTAAGCATAAACATAGGGCCACTTACAGCCAAAACAGATTTATTGCTAAATTTGTCTGCCCATTTACCCCATAAAGATAGAAAGGTAAAATTGAATACTTGACTTACTATGCTTAAAGCAACGATCATTGACATGCCCAGGCCTAGTTTACTTAACATGTATACAGTAAAAAATGGGGCCGCAAGATTAACCGCAAAACTCCATGACCCCAAGGAAAACATAAGTCGCCTAAAATTTACATCTTTGAATGGCTGCGTAAGTATCTTAAGGAACTCTGTTTTTTGAACCTTCATTGCTGTCTCAGGTGTTTTTGATAAATAAAAAACTCCGATTAACCCTACTAAAAACCCAACTAAAAAAAGTCCTGAATAAGCGTATATCTCGACATCTGGAAAGGATTTTTTCCAAAAATCAATAAACATGCTGGCCAGCAGACTTACGAATACACCTAAGATCGTTGCAATGCGTAATCTATTAGAGAAGAACGAACCCATCTGATTTTCGGGTATCAGGTCCCGCATCCACGAATTCCACGCACATCCTCCTATGCCTCCAAATCCTGAGTAAAAAAGAACTGAGATAATAAGTATTGCTAAGCCTATTGACGGTGAAAATAAAAATGGGCTTAGCACTACTAACAGAAAACCAAATCTGCTTATTAAGGCCGAATAAACCGCGACAGTCTTTCTGCTACGGAATTTCTCGATCAGGAAAATAGCCGGAAGCTGAACAAGCTGCATCAAAGGCGGTATTGCTGCAAGAAGGCCTATCTGGAAATTCGAAGCCCCGAGTTTTAAAGCAATAGCAACAAGAAAAACTCCTCCTGTTAAAACCCCCATTAAATGGCTCATTACGCCATCAACGGTTACAGATCTTAAGCCTCGCTGCAATTCTTCTTGAGTTATATTCTCTTTAGTCTCGAATTTCATAAAATATAACCAACTCGTCTCTACTACAAAATCTATTCGTTTATTCTGGCTCTAGAAGCAAAGGAAACGATTGTGCCAATAATAAATCCGATGACTAAGGACGCGAAAATTATAATGGCCCTGCTCGTTTCAAAAGACCATAAAAGAAACTGGAGCTTAACAACCTCGTAATTTTGGGTTGTAAAAATCAC
>JABMRN010000347.1 GCA_013202515.1 Candidatus Omnitrophota bacterium
ATTTAGCAGGAGTTAATATGAAGCTAGTTAGAAAAGGAAGCAAGCAGTTTCAGAAGTTGATAAACCGTGATTCAGTTGTAAAAAGGCGCGTTTCAAAAAGCGTCGCAAAGATCGTCGAAAATGTACGCACAAGCGGCGATGATGCTGTCTTAAGATACACAATGAAATTCGACAGAGTCAAGATGCGCGCTAAAGACCTAAAGGTTACCCAGTCTGAGGTAAGCGCCGCTTATCAGGACATAAGCCCTGAGATAGTGAATACGCTTAAGCTTGTTATAGACAACATCAATAAATTCTATAGAAAAAAGAGGAAGAAATCATGGAAGACCCGGGGAGCCGAGGGAGTAATATTGGGAGAGAAGATTTCTCCGCTTGAATCTGTAGGCGTATACATTCCGAGTGGAACCGTTCCGCTTGTCTCAAGTGTCTATATGACTGTATTGCCGGCAAAGATAGCGGGGGTAAAAAGGATAGTTATGGTTTCTCCGCCGAATGAATTTAAAACGATTAACTCCCACATTCTCGTAATGGCCGATTTGTTAGAAGTGACTGAGATTTACAAAGTCGGCGGAGCCCAGGCAATTGCCTCTTTGGCTTTTGGTACAAAGACTATACCGAAGGTAAACAAGATAGTGGGCCCTGGAAATGAATATGTGACAGAGGCAAAAAGACAGGTATATGGCTACTGCGATATTGATATGCTGGCTGGACCAAGCGAGGTTCTTGTTTTGGCTAATCAATTCGCCAATCCGTCATATGTTATAAAAGATCTTATGGCGCAGTCAGAGCACTATGGAGGACTATCCATACTTGTCACGCCTTCGAAAAGGCTGGCCGCTATTGTAAAAAAAGAAGTCGAAAAGGGATATCTTATATTGACAAAGAATATCAGAGAGGCGATAGAGATTACTAATCTCATTGCACCTGAGCATCTTCAGATAATGGTTAAAAATCAGAAAAAAGTCCTGAAAGAGATTAATAACGCGGGGGCTATATTTATAGGGCCTTATACACCAGTTGCGGTTGGGGACTATGTTGCAGGACCAAGTCACGTTTTACCTACAGCCGGAACAGCAAGATTCTTTTCAGGATTGGGCGTGGAAAACTTTATGAAGACATCACACCTTATACACTATTCAAAGAAAGCTTTGGAAGAAAGCAGAGATGCTTTGGAGAAGTTAACTTCTATAGAAGGCCTACCTAAGCACATGGATTCGGTAAGGGTAAGGTTTGAATAAAATATAAACATAGGGAGAAATAACAATGACGAAAAAAACACATCAAAGGAAAAAGATAAAAAAAAGGAGTGCCTCTATTTCGAGGAAAACAACCGAGACTAAGATCTTATGCAAGCTCGTAATAGACGGCGATGGTAAGCATGACATAAAGACAGGCATAGGCTTCCTTGATCACATGCTGACACTTTTTGCATTTCATGGTTTGTTTGATCTTCAACTTAAGGTGAAGGGTGACCTTGAAGTTGACATTCATCACACAAATGAAGATGTGGCCATATGCTTGGGCCAGGTATTTAAAAAGGCACTTGGGGCCTGCAGGGGTATAGAAAGATTTGCCTCTTCAGAGGTTCCCATGGATCATGCACGGGCAAAGGTAACTGTTGATGTAGGAAACAGGTTTTCGTATTCGGGCATTAAGTTTAAGGATATAGAGGCGCAGCCGAATCTTTCATCAATTACCAGCAATAAGCCGGGTGAGAATTATTCTATGGAGGATGGCAATGATTTTCTGGATACGTTTGCAAAGAATCTTGCAATAAACCTCCATGTAGATATCATTGCACGAAGTGACATGCACCACATGCTGGAGGCAATTTTTAAGGCGCTTGCAATTGCTTTAGATCGTGCAACCCAGATTGATCCGAGGCGTAGGAAATCTGTGCCCTCAACGAAAGGTATTCTTTAAGCTTATGAGTCTTGTAATTGTTGATTACGGGATGGGCAACCTAAGGAGTGTATCCAATGCCTTTAAACTTTTGGGGACAAAGGTAGACATAACGAGTGATCCAAAGAAGGTAATAGCTGCGGAAAAACTTGTTCTGCCCGGTGTGGGTGCATTCGGAGATGCTGTAAAAGAGCTCAAGAAGAAAAAAATGCTTGAGGCAGTGAAGAAATTCATCTCTTCGGGAAAACACTATCTCGGTATTTGTCTCGGCCTTCAGCTTCTCTTCGAAGAAAGCGAAGAAGCCTCTGAAAAGGGATTGGGAATATTCAAGGGGAAGGTAAATCATTTTAGGAAGAAAGAAGGCTTTAAGATTCCCCACATGGGATGGAATAGTGTTCGTTTGTCAAAACCGCTCGATGGCATAGGAGACGGCTCATTCTATTATTTTGTTCATTCGTACTATGCTGAACCGGTTGATAAGACTATTATTGCTGGCTCCACAGAGTATGGCGGGGCGGAGTTCGCTTCAGCGATCTTAAAAGAAAATGTCATCGCAACACAGTTTCACCCAGAGAAAAGCCAGGCGTTGGGATTAAAATTTTTAAAAAAGTTTATTGAATTATGATTATCATTCCTGCAATAGACTTGATAGAGGGTAAAGTTGTAAGGCTTGAACAAGGCGACTACAAGAAAGTTAAGGTATATTCTGATTATCCTGCTGATATTGCTAAACAGTGGAGGGATAAAGGCGCAAAGCTACTGCATGTAGTAGATTTAGATGGAGCAAGGACAGGCGAGCTTAAGAATCTAAAATCAGCTGAAAAAATAGTTCGTGAGGCGGGCATTAAGATTGAATTAGGCGGTGGCATAAGAGATTCAAATTCTATGAAAAGAGTTTTTGATGCAGGAATATCAATTGCCGTTCTTGGAACATCGGTTCTTAAAGATAGGGAATTTGCAACGAGCTCTCTTAAAGAATACAGCGGCTACAAAATAGTATTCGGTATAGACACTAAGGGAAAGGATGTTCTCGTAGAAGGATGGTTTGAGAGTTCTGGATTTGACGTAAATGATTTAATCAAGGATTTCGCTTTGATGGGCTTAAAAAGAATAATCTACACCGATATTACTCGCGACGGGATGATGAGTGGACCTAATTTGAAAGGCATAAAAAATATATTAAGCCTTGCAGAGCTTGAGGTAATCGCCTCAGGCGGTGTATCGGATATAGATGATGTAAAGCGTCTTAAAGAGCTTGAAAAAGACGGTTTAATAGGAGCAATAATAGGCAAGGCCCTATACGAAGGAAAGATCAAGTTAGACGAGGCAATTAAAGAAGCAAAATAAAAAGGAGATGTCATGCTTACCAAACGGATCATACCATGTCTAGACGTTAAAGACGGCAGGGTCGTTAAGGGCATAAATTTTGTGAATTTACGGGATGCTGGTGATCCGGCTGAAAACGCCAAAATTTATAACGATGAGGGAGCCGACGAGATAGTTTTTCTTGATATAACCGCAAGTGTCGAAAAAAGAAAGACAATGGTGGATGTTGTTAAAAAGGTAGCCGAAAAGGTATTCATGCCGCTTACAGTTGGCGGTGGCATCCAAACCCTCGATGACATAAGAGAACTTCTTAACTCAGGCTGCGATAAGGTTTCAATTAATACCAAGGCTGTTAAGGATCCTGATTTTATCAAGAAGGCAAGCGATAGGTTCGGCAGTCAATGTACGGTTGTTGCCATTGATGCGAAGAAAGAAAAAGAGGGTAAGTGGCAGGTTTATATTAACGGCGGCCGAACACCTACGGGCTTGGATGCTGTAGAATGGGCCAAAAAGGTAGAGCGTCTTGGTGCCGGGGAAATACTTTTAACAAGCATGGATAGAGATGGTACGAAAGATGGCTATGATATAGAGTTGACTAAAAAGATCAGTGAATCGGTCGGGATACCCGTCATAGCATCCGGCGGATGCGGGTCGAAAGAACATTTTTATGAAGCCCTGACCAGCGGTAAGGCTGATGCAGCACTTGCTGCCAGCGTTTTTCATTTCAAGGAATTTTCAATAAAAGAGGTAAAGGATTACCTTAAAGAAAAAGGCGTAGCTGTAAGGGTATAGCGGAGGAAAAATGAGTTTAATTGATAAGTTAAATTTTGATAAGAAGGGATTGATTCCCGCTGTCATTCAAGATGATAAATCAGGCAAGGTTGTAACCCTGTGTTACATGAACAAGGATGCACTTCGAAAATCCTTTGACGAAGGTAAGGTGTACGTGTTCAGGCGTTCAAAGGGAAGGCTTATGGCAAAGGGCGAGACTTCAGGCTGCTTTCAGATGATAAAAGGGGTGTTCATTGACTGCGAATATAATTCACTTCTCTTAAAGGTTGATCAGATCAAAGCAGGATGCCACAAGGGCTATTTTACCTGTTATTTCCGGCAGGTGGATAAATCGGGAAGCGAAAAAACAATTGAAAAAAAGGTGTTTGACCCGAAAAAGGTCTATAATGATTTACCCAAGCAAAAATGAATTTATAAAATTGGCAAAAGGGCATAATCTCATACCGGTTTATAAAGAGATCATGGCGGATTTTGAGACGCCGCTTTCCTGCTTTATGAAGATTGATAACGGCAGATATTCGTATTTGCTTGAGTCAGTGGAAAAAGGAGAGAAGCTCGGACGCTATTCTTTTTTGGGAAGCGATCCATCGCTTGTTTTTCAGTCCAAGGGCAAGAGAATTCAAATAAGCGAATTCGGCAAAACGAGAACTTTCCTTACTAAAAAAGATCCACTTTATGAGATAAAGAAATTGTCTGAAAATTACAAATTCGCTCAGGTTAAGGGTCTGCCAAGGTTTTGCGGCGGGTTTGTAGGGTACATGGGTTATGAAACTGTCAGATTCTTTGAAAGACTGCCAAAGGCCAATTATGACGACTTGAAGCTGCCGGATACGGTTTTTCTTTTGACCGATAGCATTCTCATCTTTGATCATCTCGAACGAGTTATAAAAATCGTATCGAATGCCGCTGTAAAGAAAAGTCCCAAGGCCTCATATAGGCAGGCAGAAGAAAAGATTCTGAGAATAGAAAGTTTGCTTAAAAAGGAAATCGCTCTTAAAAAAGCAAAGAAGAGGACAGTCAAGCTTTCGGTTTCTTCAAACATGACAAAGAATAAATTTAAAGAGACGGTAAGAAAGGCAAAATCCTATATTAAAAAGGGTGATGTTATCCAGGTTGTTTTGTCGCAGAGGTTAAAAATAAAGTTAAATAGTGATGCGCTTACTGTTTACAGGGCGCTTAGACATATAAATCCATCTCCCTATATGTTTTATCTTAATCTAAATGGTGTTAAGCTTGTTGGATCATCGCCTGAAATAATGGTTCGAACAGAAAATAAAATTGTTGAGGTCAGGCCCATTGCAGGAACTAGAAGAAGGGGGAGGGATGCCGAAGAAGACGAAAGCCTTGCAAAAGAACTTTTGGCTGATCCAAAAGAGAGGGCCGAGCACATAATGCTTGTTGACTTAGGCAGGAATGATATAGGAAGGGTGTGTCGATATGAAACGGTCAAGGTAAATGAGCTTATGACCATAGAAAAATATTCGCACGTTATGCACATAGTCAGCGATGTCACGGGAACGCTTGAGAAGAATAAGGATCTTTTCGATGTTATACGGGCAACATTTCCAGCCGGCACTGTTACAGGCGCCCCAAAGATACGTGCTATGGAAATCATTGACGAGCTTGAGAATGTGGCCAGGGGCCCGTATGCCGGTTGTGTTGGATATTTCAGCTTTTCAGGAAATGAGGATTTTTGTATCACAATAAGGACCATCGTAGTAAAAGGTGATTATGCCTATATTCAGGCAGGTGCCGGGATCGTTAATGACTCTAAGCCCGAGGGAGAGTATAAAGAAACGCTTAATAAGGCACGTGCTATGATTAAAGCAATTGAGGATGCAGAAAAGGGACTAGACTAGCGGAGAAAAAGATGATTTTGGTAATTGATAATTATGATTCGTTTACATATAACCTGGTCCAGTATCTCGGTGAACTTGGAGGGAATCCTATTGTTTACAGAAATGATAAGATCACTATTGAGCGGATAAAAAAGCTTAAACCGAAATATATTATAGTATCCCCAGGACCAGGCATGCCCAAAGATGCTGGTATTTCCAATAAGGTTATTAAGGCTTTTTCTGGAAAAATCCCTATCCTCGGGGTGTGTTTGGGACATCAATGCGTTGGTGAGGTGTTTGGATCAAAAATCGTAGGGGCAAAGCGGATAATGCATGGAAAAACATCGCAGATCTATCACGCGGGTAAGGGGATATTTAAAAATGTTAAAAATCCGTTTGAAGCAACAAGGTATCATTCATTAATCGTTGATAAGAAATCAATGGATATGGATCTATTAGATATAATAGCACGTACTAAGCAGGGTGAGATAATGGGCATAAAACATAAGGCACATCAGACCTGGGGGGTACAGTTTCATCCCGAGTCAATAATGACAAAGGAAGGCAAAAAGGTACTAAAGAATTTCTTGGAGCTTAAGTAAATGATAAAAGACGCTTTTACAAAAGTAAAAAGAGGAGAAAATCTGTCCCGAAGCCAAGTGGAGGGCGTTTTTACTGATATCATGACAGGTAAGGCAGATACAGATAGCATCGCGTCGTTTCTTCTGGCTTTAAAAGAAAAAGGCGAAACTATCGAAGAGATTACAGGTGCTGCCCTCATCATGCGTAAATTCGCAGAAAAAATAAAACCCAATCGCAATGATTTGATTGATACCTGTGGTACAGGCGGTGATTGTCAGGGGACATTTAATATTTCTACAGTTAGCGCTTTAGTCTGTGCGGGTGCCGGATGCGCTGTTGCAAAACACGGTAATAAATCCGTTTCGTCAAAATGTGGTTCAGCAAATCTCTTGGAGGAGTTAGGCGTTAATATAAATGTTGATAAAGACATTGTTTTGCGTTCTATAGATGCGATAGGGATAGGTTTTTTGTTTGCTCCTAATTTTCATCCGGCAATGAGATATGCAATGGCAGCGCGTGGGAAAATAAAGACAAGAACGGTTTTTAATATATTAGGCCCGCTTACGAATCCTGCTGGTGCAAAAAGACAAGTTATAGGAGTTTTCGATAAAGAACTTCTAGGTGTTCTTGCAAAGGTTTTAAAAAATCTGGGTTTAACCCGTGCGATGATTGTTCATGGAAGAGACGGATTAGATGAGGTCACAGTCCAAACGATTACCGATATAGCAGAGCTTGAAGACGGTAATGTAAAGTTCTACGAACTTGATCCAGCTAAGTATAAAATTAAGCTATGCAGAAAAGAAGATCTTTTGGGGGGAGAGCCATCGGAAAACGCTAAGATTGCTATGAAGATATTGCGTGGTGAAAAAGGCCCCAAGAGGTCTGCGGTTTTACTTAACGCAGGTTGTGCGATTTACATTGCGGGCATAGCAAACGATATTGAAGAGGGGGTTAAAAGAGCAGAAGAATCCATAGATTCAGGAAAGGCATTGAGCAAGCTTGAGGAATTGAAAAAAATAACGAACGCAAAGTAGCGGGACGGTATTATGATACTTTCAAAAATTATCCAGGAAAAAAGAAAAGTAGTCGAGGCAGCAAAAATGAACTTGTCTATGAAGGAGTTAATGGAAAAGGTCTCGAGGCTATGCATAAAAAGTTCTTTTAAGAAAAACATTTCCAGGCCCCATCATATCAATTTGATAGCCGAATTAAAAAAGGCATCGCCGCTAAAGGGAATCATAAGAGGCGACTTTAACCCAACACAAATTGCCGTCACCTACCAGGCGCAGGGCGCCGGTGCCGTATCGGTGATTACTGATGAGAGATTTTTTGAAGGAAGGATTGAATATTTGAAAGAAGTAAAGGATAGGGTCACGATACCAATTTTGAGAAAAGATTTTATAATCGATGAATATCAGGTTTATGAATCAGCCTTGTGGAATTCGGACGCGATACTCTTAATAGCCGATATCCTGACAGAAGAGGAGATGAGGAGATTTATTAATTTATCTAAGGAACTCGGGATGGATACACTTTGCGAGGTTCATAACGAAGAAGATATCCATAAATGCATTGAAGCAGGTGCGCAGATTATAGGGATAAATAACCGTGATCTACATAGTTTCAAGGTAGATATAAATACAACAAAGCGCTTAATACGCTTTATTCCAGATTCCAAAGTAAAGGTTTCAGAAAGCGGCATAAGAACATATGAAGACGTTATGTTCATGAAAAGCCTGGGAATTAATGCCGTATTGATTGGCGAGGTTTTCATGGAAGCCGCTGATATTGCCGCTAAGATAAGGGAGATGTTTAGATATTAATGGCTAAAGTAAAGATCTGTGGGTTAACGAATATAAAAGATGCAGAAAAGGCTGAAGGATTGGGAGCAGATTACCTTGGCTTCATCTTCTTTGATAACAGCCCGCGTTTCATACCGCCGGATGAAATTAAGCGAATAATCGAAAGTCTCCATGGGCAGTCTAAAAAAGTTGGGCTTTTTCTTGATCAAGATATTAATTTTGTAAGAAGTCAGGCAGGAACATGCAAGTTAGATGTGGTTCAACTTCATGGCACGGAAAGCCCGGGATATGTGGGTGAACTCAAAAAAGATTTTACGGTCATAAAGACGTTCAGATTAAAAGAGGGGTTTGATTTTAATGTGCTCAGGTCGTATGAAGCAGCTGATTTTTATCTTTTTGACACCTTCGTTAAAGGCGTCGCTGGAGGAACGGGTATTCCATTTGACTGGGGGCTTCTTGAAGGAAAGAGCTTTGATAAGCCTATGTTTCTTGCAGGTGGGCTTAATCCCGATAACGTAAGGCATGCAATAGACAGGGTCCGGCCTTTTGTCGTGGATGTTGCAAGCGGGGTTGAAAAAATGCCAGGCAAGAAAGACCATATTCTTTTAGAGAAATTCATCAAGATAGCAAAAACAGAATATTCGAACAATAACAGTAAATGAGGAGTTAACTATGTTACCTGATAAGAGAGGTTATTTTAAAGAGTTCGGAGGAAAATTTGTGCCAGAAACTCTCATGCATGCGCTAGATGAATTGGAGCGTGCATTTAATAAAGCAATCCATAACCAGCAGTACAGGAAAAGCCTAAATTATTACTTGAAAGAGTACGCTGGTAGACCAACGCCTCTTTATTATGCCAAGCGTCTTTCAGAAAAACTAAAGGGTGCAAAGATATATTTGAAGAGGGAAGACCTTGCGCATACCGGCGCTCATAAAATAAACAACACCCTGGCCCAGGGGCTTCTGGCTAAGAAAATGGGCAAGAGCCGCATAATCGCTGAAACAGGTGCGGGCCAGCACGGCGTTGCAACCGCAACAGTCGGGGCGTTGTTTGGTTTTAAATGCGACGTATATATGGGCACAGAGGATATAAAAAGACAGGCCCTTAATGTATACCGCATGAAATTACTAGGGGCCCGTGTCATTCCTGTGGAAAGCGGTTCAAAAACCCTTAAAGATGCAACAAATGAAGCAATAAGGGATTGGGTTACGAATGTGAGAACAACACACTATATAATCGGTTCAGTTGTTGGGCCACACCCGTATCCTTTGATGGTGAGAGAATTTCAATCGGTGATAGGCAAGGAGACGAAAGAGCAAATAAGGAAAGCTGAAGGAAGATTGCCTAATTATTTAATTGCCTGTGTGGGTGGGGGAAGTAACGCAATAGGCATGTTTCATCCCTTCTATGGAGATAAAAAGGTTAAGTTCATTGGCGTTGAGGCCGCAGGACACAGTATCGCAAGTGGAAAACATGCTGCTACCCTTTTAAAGGGGGGAGTAGGAGTTCTCCACGGATCTAAGAGCTATCTCCTACAAACAAAAGGCGGGCAGATAAAGGTCGCTCATTCTATATCCGCAGGGCTAGATTATCCGGGTGTGGGTCCGGAACATTCGTACTATAAAAGAACCGGAAGGGCCGAATATTTTGCTGTCACGGATTCACAGGCGTTAGCAGGATTTCAGCTTTTGTCCGAGACAGAAGGTATTATACCGGCCCTAGAGACGGCACACGCAATTTTCTACGTCTCAAAATTAGCCGGGAGACTCAAGAAAAAAGACATCATTATCTTATGTCTTTCCGGAAGGGGCGATAAGGATCTTGATATAGTGAAGAAGGTGCTATATGAATAGAATTGATACGAAGTTCGCAGAATTAAAAAGAAAAAAGAAAAAGGCGTTTATTGCTTACATTACCGTTGGCGACCCGGACTTAAAGACAACATACAAAATTGTGCTAGAGC
>JABMRN010000348.1 GCA_013202515.1 Candidatus Omnitrophota bacterium
CACATACTCCAATATACCGCCCATAGCTAATTCTCCTTCCCCTGTCACGCATATCGCTCGCGAAAATCTTTTTAGCGTTTTTGAAGTATTGCTTGTGGGTATATTTTTACCCACCACTAAGACGGGCTTATTTTTTTGGTTAAGTCGTGATTGTAAAATTCTCATAAAATCGTCTGCTCGTTTATCGCTACCCAGCATCAGAGACAACCCTACTACATGCGGAGTCCATCTTTTTATAAAACCGGCAACATCTTCAATATTTTCAAGTTGAAGATCTTTTATCTCGACTTCACATCGACCAGCGTAATTGTGTTCTAAGTAGCTTTTTAATGCATATAATCCAACGGGGAAATCTAACGAACTAACTGCATCATCAACAATATTTACCAGAACTATCTTTTTTGGAGACACAGGATCTCCGGGCAATGCTTCATGCAGTGAACGAAAAACAGGTTGAAAATCCTCGGAGCTTACGTTCCCGGTAAGGCCTCCGGGTGATTCTACTTTTGTAATATCGATAACATGATTTTGGTATGATATTTCAAAAACCTCGCGGTCTTCCCCAATGATCCTGAACCTTGCTTTCGTAATGCCATTTTCTCTTTTTACTTTCTCGCTCTCAAGAAATTTTATCTTTCTCTCTCCTTCTGCATGAGCGTAATTTTCGATTAGAATACTATTTGCGACTCTGGTAGATCTGCCTGCCGCAATAAATTGTATGCCTGTAACGGCCTCGAGCATTACCTCAGATGGGTCTATTACGCCTTCGTCTGCCAACGCCTTAGTTAAAAGCCATCTGGAAAGAGTAGACTTTCTTACGGGTGCAATTTTAGCGGAATAAGACCAAGCAAAATTATTAAATAAAAATAGACATACTATGCTTATTGCTACAACTTTGAACCACAGATTATATCTCTTTTTCATATAGCACAAACCCAGGCTAAAGCCAGAGACTATGCTGCGGTGAGACAGCATAGCTCTGGACTTAATAGCCCAGGTTAATATATTCACTAATAATTTAAACAAAAAAGACCACACAGTAATAGCCATAGCCATTACATTGTATGGTCTTTTAATATAAACAAAAATATCCTTAGATCTCACCGTTTGCACCTTATTTTCCTCCTATTATTGGTGCTTTTTAGCCAAAGACTTTCAAATCTCTTTACTAATATCTCAAAATACAAAGAACTCTTTAAAGCTCTATATATAAGCATATATGAAAAGCTAACTTTTGTTGCAATAGGATGGTAATAGCTTTGTAATAGTTTTGTAACAGAAAAGGTATGCTTTTTAGGCGTGAAGCAATCTTATGTCTATTTTGTCACTATAATACGGCAAAATACATCAAAATTGGTATAAATTGGTATAACAAGAAAAACTCGTAACCTATTGTGGATAAACGTAATGCGTTTATTTTCAAGTAGTTACGAGATTATGTGTGGGCGCGTTATGAGTAAAATGCTCTAACCAATTGAGCTATGGCCCCTGTTATTAGCAATAAATTATATCACACGCGGCAGGAATTGCAAGGATTTACAAAAGAGACAGGTGTAAGTTTGGCCACGGGGCCGGTGTATATTCAGCTCCAGAAACGTCCATAATTAACAGATTACTTGCCAAGCGGGAGTTCAATTTTCTCCCACTGGGATTTACGTATATTCTTAGCTTGTATCTCGAGTTTCGAGTTGCCGTTTCTTATTTTTTCCGCTGTATTTTTATCCAGTTTAAAAATCGCTCTGCAACCTTTTATTGATCCTTTACCTGCCTGTGAAGCCAAAAGTCCAAGACCTGCTACTATGCCGGATTTGTCAATTGCCCCTTCTATGCCACCTACCCTTTCCCTCATACTACCATCAGGTATATCTCTATAAAAAATGCCTACATCGCAATCCATTTTTTCTTATTTTAATTGTTTATGCTGAACTTTCTCCGATGCAGCTATGCTAGAATCTCTTGAAGTAGGCACTCTATTTGGAGCTTTGGAGCTCCTCTAAAAAATAGGATGCATCAATAATTTTTGCTTAACCTTTTGTGAATCATCAGCTTCAGCTTTCGGACTCTCCGATACGAATACCAGAGTACCCTTCTTAATTTTTTGTAGATTATCAGTTTTAACATTCGCATACCAGTCTTTATGGAGCCAAAAAGGCCCCGCGAAAACTTGGATGCACCTCCCAGTCTGCCGCCATAAGTAATAGGTATTTCGATCATGCGCATATCAAAATTCATAACCTCAATCATCATCTCTGGTGAAAATTCTGGCCCGTTTGCCTTCAGGCTATTCTTAATTTTTGAATACGCCTTTTTCCAAATCGCCCTATAGGTACATCCCAGATCGGTTAATCTAGGCTGATCGGTTCTCAACCATAAAAGTTCCAGGAATTTTGCTGCTATTACATTCCCCCATCTTAGAAGAAAGCTCATGTTAGCCGCCTGTTCCACCATCTGTTTGGTGGTTCTGGTCCCAATAACCATATCTGCATCTTTAATATACTCCAGCATCTTGTTCAGGTCGCGAGACCTGAAGGAGCCATCCGCTTCTGTTAATACCAGTATATCCCCAGACGCTTTTTCCATCCCGAATCTCAAGGCATCTCCATAACCCTTGAAAGCGCGTGTATATACTGTTGCCCCTCGCTCCTTCGCTAGCTTGGCAGTATCATCTACTGAATTGTTATCGGCAACTATTATTTCATCAACCTTATTCTTAAAATCATCTATTACATAGCCGATAGATTCTGCTTCGTTATATGCTGGGATTACAAGGCTTAGCTTCCTCTTATCGAAATGCTGGGATCTTAGAATATAATTGGCGAGGTTAAGATCATCCAAATTGTTTACATTTACATATTCGCCATCAAGAAAAAAAGGGTAAACCTTTTTTTCACGTCTGGCAGCTATATCCAGGGTATCGGTTATTTCCATCCTCCCGGTTTGTTTAGAAACAGGCGTCATCTGGATATAATCAAAAATCTTTGTGTTAAA
>JABMRN010000349.1 GCA_013202515.1 Candidatus Omnitrophota bacterium
CTGTGACACTTCGAAAGGCGCATTATGATACAATTACGTACATGAAAAAGGCTATATCAAAAATAATAGCAATAGTTACGGTTTTGTGCTTTCTGGCAAGCAATGTCAGCTTTGCACTTGATGCCCGCCAAATTACCGCCTCTTCGGGCGGTATAAACCTCGCAACTCCTGTTGTTCTGGACGACATTGCCGAAGGTACACCGCACGACAAAAAAATGGCCCTCGGCACGATGAAATTACAAATGTATCTTCAGCTTATGGATGATCGATATGGGGATTTAGAAGCCCTCCCTTATTACGTCCTCGAAAGGCTTACTGAAGGATTTAAACAAGAAGCTAAAAAACGGGACGCAATAGGAGACGCAATCCCCTTGACACAGTTCTGGCAAATACACGAGAAAGAAGATACTATTTACGATCCAGCCAGTATAACCCTTTTTCATAATGAGATAAAGCATCTCGGCGGCCACATATTCTCAATACCTGTTTGCGTAAACAAAAGAAGCGCAAGGCATGATTATACGCTGATATTCTCAACCGTAAAAAATAGCGAAAACATCTATCCGATCTTTCCGTGCATGACAATCGAAGAATTCCGGGCCAGGAAAGATGACATAATGGCAAGGGCGAAATTAGACTTACTTCCCAAAAGAAAAACCACAGCTAACGAACGTGCAAGGGAGAGATATATAGAGCATGAGAGAATAATTGATCCATTCTGGGCCCAAAAATTAAAAGACAAAAGTGGCCATATAAAATGCAGCCGAGAACTTGTGTCGGCGCTTTTAAATATGTCCAACTCCTATCAGCGATACAGATATGAAAAAACAAAACAAAGGGGCAAGGGCGAGTTGAGGCTTGCGCCTTTTAGTTTAGAGCAGAAGCTGAATTCACTGGGTGCCATTGATGGTGCCCCGCATCGTCGAATCTATACTGAACAGAGATTTCTTTTTAGTTAAAGCTAATGAAGATGAGTTGCCTACACTACATATGAATGATTCAAACGGCAATCCCCAAGAGGTGAAGACATCAGCCCATAGCAGTAATCATGCTATGTTTATCGCCCTTAATGATGATGAATGGAACGAAATTAAACAAACAAAGGAAGACTGGCTGTGGTTAGAAACTCGCCGTGTTGAAGAAAAAGGCGGAAAAGGTTCTGATGAATTCTTCGACAAGTACGCGGAATTATCAAGGCGCACCGGAAAGCTTATGGCAAAGATTAGAGAAGCAACGCTTCAAGAATCCGGAGCAATATGTAATCTGGAAGCGTGGGCCGAGAAAGTAGGAAATGATTATGTGGCAAGAAATGCGCTTTCTCAACTAGAAGTGGTAAATGATCAGGCTAAGAAGGTAGATATTCATAGCGTACAATACGCTCAGATTCTCGAACAAATTAGGCCATTACGGGAATCAGTAGCCGATATACAACCCGCCAACCTCGACCACGTCAAAGGGCGCGATTATGCGGCGGGAAGACAGCAGAAAGCTGTAAATGAAGTATTCGTTTCTCTTGTTAAAACGATTTGTAGCCACTCGTCTTCTAAATCCCACCGAGGAGAAGCGAGACGCTTGCTTATTAAAGGGCTTGGAGCAGAAAATAGCTTTTCTTTAATGAACAAACTAATAACGGCAATACGTAAGAGGCGCCAGCCCACCGATTCCATGGCAAAACTGATCTGGGGTGAAGTACTACGTAAAGAAGGAAGAGGTGGATTTGCGTTTAAAGCGCTCCAGAAAACAAAAGATTTAAGCCAATTAGATTTGTCACACCATCAAGGAGCGTCTGCCCAAAAACCCGGTAAGAGTCCGGAGGGCGCTTTAGAAACTATTGCATTATCAAATTTATCCGAAAAGGCGTTTACTTTAAAGGAGTTCTTACAGGTATACGAAGAAAAGGCAGATGAATTAGAGCATGAGCCCGGCATAGCAGAAACAACAGCAAAGGAAGACCTGTACCTTAAAGCTAACTCACTTGTTAAGCAAGGAATACTGGAGATTCTTAAGAAAAGAGGCAAAAACGGAGCCTACCTGTTTAAACTAACCAAACAGGGTCGAGCCAAAGCCGCGTTAATAGAAGCCTACGATTATTTAGAAAGAACAAGATGGAAGCCAAAGAGGGCTGCCAGCGTAGCTTCCCTTGTTGGTCTCGCAAGAGAGGCGGCATCAGAAAGGTTTTCTCTTGATTTAAGACTTGCTATGGGGGACAGCACGGGCAGAACGGTAGGATTGCAAGAAAACGAAATACGGGCAGGAATTAAATTAAAGGAGAGACAGTTTTCCAGGTTATTGGCAACAGTTCAAGACCCAAAATTATTGAAAAAAACGAGCGATTTATTAAGCAGATCTTCCAGCAAGGCTAATAGAGAGGGGTATTATGACTTTTTTGGCATACAAACGCAAATTATGTTGTTAGACACGCCTTTAGAACAGTTGGAGTTACCAAAATATATTCGCAGGCGTATTCTCAACAGGCTCTTGGGTTTGAGGGTGGGCACTGTCGGTGAACTCATCACAAGATTTTCGAAGTCCGAACTTTTAGGTTTACGTGTTATTGGCGTAAAGAGTGTCACTGCACTAGAAACAGCTCTTGCGGAACTAGGTGTTTCACTGAGAAATGAAGCAGAAACCCAAAAAGCCATTGCGGCCGAGGGCCAAGATATACCGCAGGACATATTGAATCAACTCCTACCCGGAGAATAGGAGTGGGTAGTACCTGATAAATCTTTGCATAGGGTAGGAGACCATGAAGATACATTATTTGTGAAACAACGCGGCGACAAATGGCAGATTGGCCCAAGCGCCGGCGGAAGAATGAGGCGCGGCGGTGCGGCGGGGGGAACAATTAATACTGACTACCTACGCGCAGCATGCGAAGCCCTTGCGAATCATAGATTAAACGAAGAACTAAGAGAAGATCGTCCGGAGGTAATGGTTCTTGCCGGAACAGTTTTAAATACTTTCTTCAGAGCCCACAAAAGGCATTTAAGAGGTGAAAGTTTAACCCACCGAGAATTAAAAGAATTCGAGAGTGGTATAGGCCGTATGCTCAGTAGAGACTTAAAATCCCAAGAAATCGAAAAAGCAATGCAGGCTTTACATAACATTGGCTTACTGGGTGAACAAGATCCTATCTGTGCATGGTCATACAGAATGATGGAAGCAGCGCGTGAAGGAAAAAAACTACCTGCGGAGCCGTTAGTAATAGCCCAGTCTCGCGACGAGCATGGCAGGCACGAGGATGCGGCGGCAAAGCCAAGCACCTTGCTTTATAAAAGAATAGTCGAGATCCTTAGAAGGGGATTAAAAGAACATTTGGCAGGAAGGATAACAGCAGATTCTTTAGCCAGCGCGAGCGAAGCGTTTAGAGAATTAGAGATGGGTAGAAGAAATGAGATTACAAGAGAAATAGCGCGCGTGGCTATTGAAGCAGAAAAGAAAGATAAGCATGAGAGAGTAGGATTTGGAAATGAACGGTCTTTACCACAGGTAAAAGTTGGAGGAGTAACTGTATCCGGCCCGGCAGATGTTACTCTCATATGGAGGACAGCGGCTGACGACTCTTTGAAATTAATAGATGTGAAATTTGATGCGGGCGGAGGTTCGATAAATACAGCAAAGGCTATTGCCAATCAAGGTGAAAAATTTGGTTTGGTTGCATTGGAAGGAACAGGCCCCATTAGTAATGCATACCGGGCGGAATTCGCGAGCAAGCATATTGTAGCTTCTTTAGCCCGTATGCCTAACGATACAAAAACAAATGTGCTCAATATTGTTGACGGCCAACCACTTCCTTCAATTGGTGGTAGATTACTTGTTGGCTGGGGCGAAGAAATTTCTCGAGATATCATGAAAAGTTTATTAACAAAAGTTGAC
>JABMRN010000350.1 GCA_013202515.1 Candidatus Omnitrophota bacterium
GGCTTAATCAAACCATATGGCAGGAGTTTTATCTATGCAGATTAAAAAGACCATTTGCCTCGATAGAGGCGCTCAATGAAGAATTATATGCTTTTATGAGATATTATAACTTTAATCGTAAGCATACGGGCTACAAGCTCAAGTTAGGAGGCTTTGAGTACCCGGCTCACGCGTTCTTTGATGTAAAAGAATCTCATAAGGTTGTTGAGATAAAATATTAATTATTTGCAAAAAAACAGGTTTTTTGCTAAGGTGGGGTGTGTCTACTCTAGTTTACTCTAAAGGTAGAGAGGACATACGACGAACAAGCACGATTATGCCAAGCAAGACTACGCAATAAACAAAAATCCAAAAAGGAATAAAGTTATTTATTTCTATAGAAGCAAAGGGCACTTTTGAAAGTAAGTTTAGAACTAAAATCATTATATTATTTGCCAACCAAATAGCTTCATAGAAAAAAACGCTGATCGACGGCAAAAAAGCATTCACAATAAGCGCTGCAATGCCAAGGCTTACCAAAAGAAAACAAATGGGAACTGCTACTAAGTTTGCAATAATAGTAACGGGGGTTATAATATGAAAATAATACGCAATTATTGGAACTATTCCTATCCATACGCTTAGAGAAATCGAAATGGACTTCATAAAATACAACCACAATTTCCTAATTGCAATAAATCTCACTTTACGCTTCTTCACTATAAGACCAAAATCGCGAAGTTTAAACAATCTATCTAATACTGGCGAAATCCAAATGATCGAAGCAACGCACGTAAACGATAATATAAATCCCACGTCAAAAATATAATTAGGGTTTACTAAAAGAAGCGCAAGCAGGGCGAAACTTAAAAGATTAAGGAGATTGGGATGACGGTTTAAAATATAGCCGAAAAGAAATACCGATGCCATAAACGACGCTCTCCATACCGACGGCCTTTGCCCTACCATCAGCGCATAAAGAATTATTATCACAATTGTAAGAGCGCACTCTACCTTTAGGGGGATCCCAAAAAGTGTAAATATCCCAAGGAAAATAAAAACAATGATACCAATATGAAGACCGCTTATAGCCAATATATGCATTGTTCCTGTTCTCCTGAAAACATCACGTGTGGTTTTATCTAGAAATTGTCTTTCACCCAAAAGCATTGCTGTCAAAATGCCGGAATGAGGAAGTTCAAGATTAATGAGTATAAGATCTCGCGCCTTCCCTTTTATTGAATATAGAAATCTCCTAAGCCGGAATAATGGGCTTTGCACACTACCAACTTTTTCGATAAAATCTCTCTTATTTCCAGAAGAGACAGCGAAAATCTTCTTAGCCGCAAGGTAAGCCCTATAGTCAAAATTATCCGTATTTTTGCCGCTCTTTGGCAGCGAGACCTTACCTTTCAAAAACACTTCATCGCCACACTCAAAGGTCTTGGTGCCGCCAAAATAGCTCCTCACAAGTACACGACCACTTGCACGCGTCCAAGAACTTTGCTTAATAGCATGCACATATAACACGAATTCCAACTCTGGGTAATAGCGGTATCTTCTTTTAAAAACAGGATCACTTAAAATCGTACCCCTAAGTAGCATTGTCTCAGGTTTTTCTTTAATAAAAAAATTTATGTTATCTTTCGGTAGCACGTTGAAATCGATAAATCTAATAGCTCCTGAAATAAAAATCAGAATACATAAAAGGACACTTGATAGAAGGCGGTTCTTAAAAAAAATAAGCACTAGCACTAGAACAATAAGTGCTAAAGAAAAGAGGAGCTTAAATGAAATGAACTGCAGAGGCAGAAGTGAGCTAGCTATAATGCCTGTAAGAAAGGCGATGCTTATTGAGAAAAGTGGATTCTTCATCCTAATAACAGCTGACTATTATTCTAGGCTTATTGAGCCTTTTATTTTTTCGAATGTCTTTGGGCCTATACCCTTTACATTCGAAATATCCCTTTTCGAACGAAAAGGACCGAATTTTTCCCGATAGGCAACAATCCTTTGCGCCAACCCAGGCCCAATCCCTTCGAGACGCGTCAAATCTATCTTTCCGGCTTTATTGATATTAACGATTTGTGAAAGTAACACTTCCTTTTCGGCTGGCTGAGGAGCATATGTTATTATCCCGCTACTCTTAACCTTACAATAATGCACAATGGACCCTGCTAAGAGAGCTACTAACAGGAAGGTAACTATGGCCTTTTCGTTATTGGTAAGATTAAGCATTCTTTAGCGAAGGAGAATATTGACAAGCTTTTTGGGAACAACGATCCACTTGGAGATATTTTTGCCTTCTGTCCATTTTTTTACCTTTTCATCAGAGAGAATTTCGCTTTTCAGGTCATCCTCTACTATGTCCGCTCTAACTAGAACCTTTGAGCGCAATCTTCCGTTTACTTGGACAGGAATCGTTATCTTTTCTTCTTCTATCAATGACTCATCGTATAATGGCCAATTCTGTTTCAATATACTGGGTTTATTGCCAAGTTTTTCCCATAATTCTTCGGCAATATGCGGGACAAATGGGGAAAGAAGAAGCACAACTGTCTTTACTGCTTCGTGAATCTTTTCGTCGTTACCAACTGAGTATGTTTCATTCACAAGTTCCATAATAGCGCTTATAGCTGTATTAAAGTGGAATCCCTTTTCTATATCATCGGTTACTTTCTTGATGGTTTGATGCATTTTTCGTTTTAGTCCCAATATGTTATCTGGCACCTTCTTCTTATTTCTTTCCTTGCCCGCCCTTTCCACCAGCCTCCAAACCCTGCTCAAAAATCTGTAAGCGCCATCAACCCCTCTATCTGACCATTCGGCATCCCTTTCCGGTGGACCGATAAAAAGCGTGTAGAGCCTCACCGTGTCAGCACCGTATCGCTTTATCAAATCATCGGGACTTACAACATTTCCTTTTGATTTTGACATTTTGGCGCCATCTTTGATAATCATTCCCTGCGTGAAAAGGTCCTCAAATGGTTCATCAAAACTTATCAGTTTTAGATCGTATAAAACCTTAGTTATAAAACGCGAGTAAAGTAAATGCAGTATAGCGTGTTCGACACCCCCGATGTACTGATCTACTGGAAGCCAGTTATCGACATCTCTTTTATTAAAGGGTTTATCCGAAGCGTAGGGAGAAATAAATCTTAGAAAATACCAGCTAGAATCCACAAAAGTATCCATAGTATCAATTTCTCTTCTGGCTTTTGATTTGCATTTGGGGCATTTTGTTTCAACAAATTTCTCAGAACTTTTAAGTGGGGATTCGCCATGTGGCTTGAATTTGGCATTTTCCGGCAATAATACGGGTAAATCTTTTTCGCTTACGCCAACTATGCCGCATTTATCACAGTAAATCACAGGAATTGGGGCGCCCCAGTACCGCTGGCGCGATATGAGCCAATCCCTCAACTTAAACTGAACGCATCTTTTCCCGATCCCCTTCTTTTCCATGAACTCGGATATGCCCTGCATCGCCTCTCTGTTGTTCATGCCGTTAAATTGATCGGAATTTATCATCTTGCCGTCTTTGACGTAAGCCGATTTCATAATCTCTGCATCAAGCGGAAATTTAGGGTCATCGATTACCACATCTATGGGCAAACTATATTTTTTTGCAAACTCAAAATCCCTTTGGTCGTGGGCAGGAACAGCCATGACCGCACCTGTGCCGTATTCCATAAGAACATAATTGGCTATCCAAAGAGGAATTTTTTTATTGTTAACTGGGTTTATTACATATCTTCCAGAAAAAATACCTTTTTTCTCGACATCTACGGCTGCACGCTTTATCTTTGATTCATTCCTGACCGCTTCTACAAATTTTATGATTTCATCTCTATTTTTAACATCTTTGATAAGGTTTGGTACTTCTGGATGTTCAGCAGCTAAAACCATATAGGTTGCTCCAAATATCGTATCAATCCTCGTCGTAAAACATGTCAGACTTCTATTGCTTCCCTCAATAGGAAAATG
Organism: Candidatus Omnitrophota bacterium; assembly: GCA_013202515.1. Taxonomy (GTDB): domain Bacteria; phylum Omnitrophota; class Gorgyraeia; order JABMRN01; family JABMRN01; genus JABMRN01. The sequence continues at coordinate 3,967 of JABMRN010000350.1, forward strand.
AATATTAACCCCGTGGCTTTTTCCTATCCAATTAGTCTGCATGATCTTAACGCGTTCGGGCCAATGTTTAAGTTTATCGAGATCCTTTATGAGCCGTTCGGCATATTCTGTGATCTTAAAAAACCACTGCTCTAGATCCTTCTGGGATACTTGGGTATCACATCTCTCGCACCTTCCATCTATTACCTGTTCATTAGCAAGAACTGTATTGCAGGATGGACACCAGTTTACGTATGCCTTTTTCTTGTAGGCAAGCCCTTTTTCAAAAAGCTTTAAAAATATCCATTGAGTCCACTTATAGTAATCGGGAAAACAAGAAGTGATTTCTCGTGACCAATCGTAACAGACACCCCAGGAATTGAGTTGCCTCTTCATGGTCTTTATGTTATTCGTAGTGGAAGTTTTGGGATGAATATTATCTTTAATGGCGGCATTTTCGGCTGGTAGACCAAATGCATCCCATCCCATCGGGGTAAGAACATTAAAACCCTTCATTTTCTTATATCTAGCTACAACGTCGCCTATAATGTAATTTCGGCCGTGTCCCACGTGGAGAGCCGCAGAGGGATATGGGAACATCATGAGGCAGTAGAATTTATTCTTATAGTCAGCAGTATTGGCTTCAAATAATTTCTTATCCCGCCAGTACTTCTGCCACTTTGCCTCAATCTTATCGAATGGGTAGACTTTTTCCATATCCCTCTTGGTGGAGCTGACGGGAATCGAACCCGTGATCCCACAATGCCATTGTGGTGTGATCCCGCTTCACCACAGCCCCATATATCCTATGGATAAGATTATATCAAATAACTAACAAACCACAAGAAAAATGTCATTTTACAACAATCAATTATATTGAGTATTACGTTTACTATGATATAATATCGCTATATATCCTTTGCCAGAGTGATGGAATTGGCAGACATGAAGGTCTCAAAAACCTTTGTTCGCAAGAACATGTGGGTTCGACTCCCACCTCTGGCACCATTCAAAATTACAATAAGCTCATGACCTTTTGGAACGCAGATACTGCATATGCTGTCGGTCTCATTACAACTGATGGTAACCTATCAAAAGATAAGAGACATATCTCACTAACCTCAGCAGATATTCAATTGTTACAAGCTTTTCGAAAATGTCTGTCCATTAACAATAAAATCTGCGTAAATCCCCCAGGTAGCTATTCAAAAAATGTATGCTATAAAATTACGTTCGGAAACATACGTTTCTATAATTGGCTACTTAAAATTGGGCTAAGGACAAACAAAACCTTTGACTTGTCCTCTCTAGATATACCTGATAAATATTTTTGTGATTTCTTGAGAGGACATGTAGACGGCGATGGCTCTATTATACATTATATCGATAGGCATAATAGCTATAAAGATAAGCTTTATGTTTATGACAGGATTTATATAGCGTTTCGCTCTGGTAGTTTACTACATATAAAGTGGATTCAACGAAGTATAAAAAGATTTTTGAATATATATGGCAGCTTATCTGCGTGGAAAAATAAGAAAAGAGCTGACAGTAAGTCTATTTGGGTTTTGAGATTCTGCAAAAAAGAATCATTAACGCTTCTAAAATATCTATATTATAAACCACATCTTCCCTGTCTTCTGAGGAAGAAAAAAATTGCTGAATCTTTTTTGAAAAAAACTTCCCCATCTCCAGAAACTATAGTGTTCTAAATATCTTGTTACTCTTTCATTCTAACCGCAATGACCGTTATATCATCATGCTGCGGAAGTTTTCCTTCGTATATTTCGACTTCTTTATGAATAGCATCTACTATCCCACTAACGCTTAACGCTCTATTCCTTCTCGCGACATCAACGAGTCTCTTTTCCCCGAATAGCTGGTGCTTAGCATTCATTGCCTCTGTAACTCCATCAGTATAAAGAATAAACAAATCGCCCTTTTTCATCGAGATCGTATTTTCGATATACTCCCCCTCCATAAGGCCTAGCGGCATTCCTTCTTTCAAATCAAGAAGAATAGGGTCTTCTTCACCTTCCCTAAACATAATAGTCGGCAGATGCCCACCTATAGAAAAATTCAGTGTTTTCTTGTCCATATCAAATATTAGATATGTCAACGTAACGAACAAGCTGGAACTGCTTTCGGCAATTAATCTTTCGTTTAATTTGACGAGTGCAAATTTAGCATCTCCCTCTTTAGCATAAGACTTGAAATCGCTTACAACTTTTGCCATATAAAGGGCTGCCGGAACGCCTTTGCCTGAAACGTCTCCTATCATAATTCCAGCTCGTGTATCAGAGATTTCTATAAAATCATAAAGGTCGCCGCCCACTTGTAGGGCAGTAAGCATTTTAGCCTCTATCTCTAAACCTTTAATGGGAGGCTTTGCTTTCGGCAGGAAGCTTCTTTGAATATCTTTTGCTATCGAAAGTTCGTTTTCAATAACTTCTATCCTATGCTTTTCGGCTATGTATTTTTTAAAGGTAAACAAAAGATAAAGTACTGTTGAAACAATAATTGGATAAAAGATGTCGATCCAATAATTAAGTAGCGCAAAAAGCGCTACCCCGAGAAGAAAAAAACTAAACAATATAGCGAAAAGATAAAATAAACTTAAGAACTTCTTACTTTTTAATGTGGCAAAGAAGATAATGAGACCTAAAAGAATCAATATGAATAGGTTTGTTACTTTTGAAGCCCTGGTTATAAAATTGTCGGAGATAACACCGTTAAAAAGGCTAGCTAGGATACCAACACCTGGATATGCTGATTCATAAGGTGAAGGATGAATATCAGGCTCAGCGGTCGCCGTAACACCAACAAAACAAACGGTATCTTTAAGCTCATCAAGATTAAACTCGGGCTTTCTCCCCTCACGCTCAGCAATGTAAGAAGTAAGAATGTCCACATAGGAATAATGCCTAAAGGTATGCGTCCACTTCCCAGGGAAATTCACTATTATATTCGATCTTAGATCAAGGGGTATTTTTAATTTATTTCCTAAAAGAATGGCTTTCTGCGGAATGAGTTTTGCGGAATGCTCGGAGAAACCCAGATAATCAATCGCTCCAAGAAAGGCAATATGCGGGTATAATGAATCTTTTAAACTTATGAATGGGGCAATTCTTCTTACTTTACCGTCCAGATCCGGAATAGCATTAATGTGACCAGTGCCTTTGCAGGCGCTTGAAAGCTTCTTGAGAAGCCTTATTTCAAATTCTCGCGCGGTGGGAATATTAGCGTCTGCCTGCGATAGGCGCATATCAAAAACATATGGCATATAGACATTGCCTGCCTCCTTGACGGCTGTGGCAAATTCGTCATCGTCTTCTTTTTTCTCGCTGAAAAAAATATCAAATATAACTTGTTTTACGCCAGCGCGAGCAAGAGCCTTTACAAGAAGGGCGTGATATTTACGGTCAAAAGGCCAGCTTCCGATCTTACTTATCGAATCATCAGAAATTTCAACAATAACTATTTTTTCGCTGATATAAGGCTTGGGTCTCAGCCTGTAACGGAGATCCAGTGTGTGTAGTTCATATACATCGAAGGCCCTATTATAGGAAAGGAGTAATACGAATAAAATCGCATAGATAGCAAAGGCTGTTGTCAGGAATTTATCTTTAAAGTTCGCGAGGCGCATTTAAGCTAAAAGGAAGGCATGCAGGAAAAAAAACTGTCCTATCTCCCTTTCTTCTTCTCCTTACCTTTCAGCAGAAGCTTCCAGGGATGTTGTTTTATGTCTTCGGAAAACTCATTAAAATTCACAGAAGTCTGTTCTAGATTCTTTACTATATTATCAATGCCTTCTTTATTTTCGCTGACAGTAAGGTTGAGATTTTCGGACAGTTGCTTGACGTCGCCGAGAGTCTCTTCAAGCTTTATGGCTATTAAATCGGCCTTTTTCATCATTTCCCTGGCCTGAATGGGATCTTCGCTGGCAACGACTGCGCCATTTTTAAGAAATGGGTTATTAGCGGTACCCGGAGTAAGGCCCACGTGCGTATCGCCAATAAAACCAGTAGAGCTTATGTAGGCAATTGAATCTGCATGGACCTTTGCTGTATTCCCTAGTGAAAGAAAAACCTCCACCTTCGTTTCGGGATCATAGATAAAATTTATCTTCTTCACCCTCCCAACCTCTATACCAGACAAGGAAACTATCGCATTTTCTTTTAAGCCACCTGCGTAGCTGAAATAGGTTTTTAAGTCGTATGTATCTGAGGCAAAGTTAGCTGTTTTTGCCCACAGGAAAATACCCACACATAACGCCAGCACAACAAACAAACCAATCTTTACCTCGTTTGTAAATTTCTTCATGATTTACCTCCATTAATCCGTCAACGAATCTAAATAATCGTCTTTTTGTCTAAAAAATTTAATAGGCCCATCTGGGCTTCCTGAAATAAACTGCCTGACATAAGGATTTTTGCTTGTTTTTATCTCTTCGCGCGTTCCTATCTCTGCGACTTTTCCTTCATAAAGCATTGCAATTCTATCTGCAATCCTAAAAACGCTGTGCATGTCGTGGGTAACAACTATACTTGTCACTGAAAGCGCCTTAGATAAATCAACAATTAATTTATCCATCACTGCGGTAACTATGGGATCAAGCCCTGCTGTCGGTTCATCATAAAAGACGATTTCGGGATCCATGGCTACAGCACGTGCAATACCCACCCTTTTTTTCATTCCTCCAGAAAGCTGACTTGGCATAAGATTCTCAAAGCCGCGCAAGCCAACTAGCTCTAATTTCATTTTAACCACTATATTAATAACATTTTCTTCAAGCTTAGTGTGTTCGCGAAGCGGAAGAGATACATTTTCACCAACCGTCATGGAATCAAAAAGCGCTGAACTCTGAAAAGACATTCCGGTTTTCTTCTTTATTCTGTCCATCTCATCTTCATTAAGAGTAGCAATATTTTCATTAAGAAGGTATACTTCGCCCTCATCCGGCTTTATCGATCCTGTAAGATGTCTCAAAAGCGTGCTTTTGCCACAACCCGAACCGCCCATTATGACAAAGGTTTCCCCTCTACAAATCTCCAAATCTATCCCATCAAGGATTTGGCGGTCCCCGAATTTCTTTTTAAGACCTTCTGTCTTGATTATAACTTCTTTTTCAGGCATTACTTATACGCCTCACAGATTTGAGAAGAAAAATATTCCCGTTAAAATGCAATCAAATAAAATAATAAGAACGAAGCTTGTAACAACACTTACTGTAGTAGCCTTTCCAACGCCTTCTGCGCCACCGCGGGTATTAAGACCCATGTAGCATCCTACCATAGAGATCGTTATAGCAAAAACAACACTTTTTACCAAACCGGTCCATACATCCTTCCAAACCATGAACTCAAATGAAAAATCAATATATCTGTATGGATTAAGGCCTAAATTATATACACCAACTAGAAACCCGCCTATTATACCAAGCAGGTCGCCGAAAATCGTTAGACACGGAAGCATTACAAGTAGCGCAAGAAACCGTGGAACTACCAAAAAGCGCACAGGATTGAGTGCCATTGTCTCGAGCGCCTCTATCTGTTCGGAAACCTTCATGCTCCCTAGCTCTGCAGTTATAGCGGCTCCTACCCGTCCTGCAACAACCAAGGCAGTCAGGACAGGACCTAATTCTCTCGCTAGGCTTATCGCAACCATAGAAGCAACGTATATCGTTGCTCCTAACTGCGATAGCTGATAAGCGCTTTGCATAGCTATGACTATACCCGTAAAAAGGGTAACAAAAAATACAATAATAGCGGACTGAAGACCCGCAAATACCATCTGTTCAAATATGCTTTGCTTTCTAGCACTCTTCCCTTTAAAAGGACCAATTACAAGCCAGTAAAGCGTTTGTAAAAACAAAACCGACACTCCTTTAGTGTGTCGGTATGTGCTTGTTATTACGCTGCCTATAGCCGCTAAAAAATTCATACAGCTATACTCCTATTTAAATCAGACGAAACTATTTAATGCCTAGTTTTCATCCGCGGATATATCAAAAAGTTTATCTAATTTTGTTATCTCAAAAAGACTCTTTATCTTCGAAGATAGATTTGCAAGCTTTAATTTGCCGCCATAAGTTCTTATATTTTTTAGCATCTCCACAAGGGTCGCCAATCCGGATGAATCAATATAGCTCACATCCTTAAAGTTTACTACGATCTTTGGCTTTTTTTCGGCAATCACTTTGTCAAAAATTTTCTTTATCTGCGGAGCGGTGTTTATATCTACTTCTCCGTTAATGTAACATATTTTAACGTCGTTTTTATCTTCCGTCTTTATATGCATCTTATCCTCCGATTTTTTTATTGCTACATGAAAAACGTCCCATTGTCATATTAATCTTTTCTCCATCGTGACGCAATTGCCCTTTTCGTTATATTCCAGCTTATCCATCAATCTGTGCATGATATAAATACCCCTTCCGCTTTCTTTGTAAAGATTCTTTCCATCGGTGGGGTCTGGTAAATCTCCGAACACAAATCCTTTTCCGCTATCACAAATAGTAATTTTTATTTTATCGCCCTTTATACTGAAAGAAATCTCTATAGGCAAGTCCGCCTTGTTTTCGTTACCGTGGACCACGGCATTTCTGATAGCTTCTTCCACGCACAATTTTATGTCAAACAAGGTATCTTTGCTTATAGCCTTTTTTTCTTTTCTTATATACTTTATTATCTCGGCGCTTGCCGTTCTAACGCTTTTAATATCTGTGGTTAATTGCATATGTTATAAGGGTTAAAAAAATATTCTATTTTTCCGGTTCTTTGAATACGCCTATTTTTCTAAATTTTCTATATCTAGTTTCTACAAGGTCTTTCTTGCCAAGCTTACTCAACTCGCTAATAGCATCAATTAATTGTTTTTTAATATTTTGCGACGTAAAATTAGGATCTCTGTGGGCGCCTCCCAATGGTTCTTTTACTATGCCATCAATAATATCCATATCAAGCAAATCATTTGCAGTCAATTTCAGGGCTTCGGCTGCGCTAGGGGCTTTTGAACGTTCTTTCCATAAAATTGCCGCACATCCTTCCGGTGAAATCACCGAATAATAAGCATTTTCCAAAACAAAAACTTTATCGCAAACACCTATACCCAGTGCACCGCCAGAACCTCCCTCGCCTATAACAAAGGCAATTAAAGGAGCTGTGAGAGTCGTCATTTCTCTCAAGTTATATGATATTGCCTCGGCCTGGCCTCTTTCTTCGGCACCTATGCCAGGATAGGCACCTGGGGTATCTATAAAGATAACTACCGGCAGACTAAACTTTTCTGCCAATTTCATTATCCTGAGTGCTTTTCTATAACCTTCGGGATTTGCGCTTCCGAAGCTTCTTGCAAGATTCTCTTTCGTATCCCGCCCTTTTTGATGTCCGATACATACGACATTTTTGCCGTTAAACTTCGCTATGCCACATACCATGGCCCTGTCATCCGCAAAATGCCTGTCTCCATGCAGCTCAACGAAATCCGTCATGAGCATGTCTATATAATCGAGGGTATATGGCCTTTTAGGGTGACGTGCAATCTGAACTCGCTGCCAAGGGGTAAGATTGTCAAAGACCTCTTTTTTTACCTTCTCAAGACGGCTTTCTAGTTTTTTTATCTCACTGGATAGATCGATATCCTCTCTGGCGGTGAAGGTTTTAAGCTCTTCAATCTTCCGCTCTAGTTCAAGAATTGGTTTTTCAAAATCTAATCCGCTACCGTTCATAATGGAAGTTAATCCGCGATAACGACTTCTGTGCCGCTCGGGACTATCCGATAAAGCTCCTCTATATCTTTATTAGTCATACGGATGCAGCCTTGGGTAATTTGTTTACCTATAGTATGCGGGTCATTAGTGCCGTGTATCCCATAACCTTCGGCAGAAAGCCCCATCCAGTATTCCCCCAATTCATAATCGGGGCTATCGGGACGAACAATAGCTCCAACCTTATACCACAACGGTTTTGGCAATTTCTCCTCTATCTTGAACTTTCCAACGGGAGTAGAATTATTGCTGCCGGTTGAAACTTTATACGTTTTTATTATTTGTCCACCGTTTTTCAAAAAAAGTTTGTTCTGGGATTTATCTACCAATATGTCAAACTTCGCCTTTGTGACTTTGAGAAACTGCCCTGGCACTATTAAATCACTTTTTAAATCGTTACTCTTTTTCAAAAGACCAACCGTTGTATTAAATCTTTGTGCAATACCACTGAGGGTATCGTTCGGCTTTACTTGATATTTAATACTGTCTTTGTCTATGAGCGGTGAAAATAATATTTTCATGCTGGTATCTTCCAATTTCTGCTGGGCTGCTGAAATGGAGGGGGAATTGGGAAAATCTTCAGTAATTTTTTTGTAGCAGTCTCTTGCCTGTAGAAGAGCATCTTTTTTCTCATATATATCAGCAAGCTTAAAAAGAGACTCTTCTTTAATGCGGGTGTTTACGTTTTGCTTAGATGTTATCTCTAACGCCTTTATTGCCTTATCGTAATCTTTCTTGTCAAGAAGAGCTACCCCGTAGTCATAAACTACACTTACTCTGTCTGCTGTCATTTCTAACCTGTGAAATGACTTCTTTATTATAAGCGTCTTTATGCCCAATATTACAAAAACAAAGAGTATAGCAACCCCTACGATCATCACTACAAGCTTCTTATTCACTCTACCTACCTCTCTTTAAAGGTGTTTTTAGACACTATAGATATTTCAAATAGAAAAGAAATACTACACCTATACCTATCGCAATACCGGCTATAATCTGTATGGGCGTATGCCCTAAAAGCTCTTTAAGCCTGTCTTCCTGTATCTTTTTCTTCCAGTATATATCATCCAATATTCTATTAAGAATTTCGGCTTGCTTACCGCTTGAGCGTCGGACACCCTGGGCATCAGCTATGACAACAATTGCAAACAAAAAGGCTAAAGCAAAAAATGGTGACTCTACTCCGTAATGTAATCCCATAGCCGTTGCCATACCGCTGACAGCTGCGGAATGGGAGCTTGGCATGCCGCCGGTACCCACAAACCACTTAAAATTGAACCTTTTCTCTTTTATTACTCCGATGATAACCTTAACGGTTTGGGCCGTAAACCATGCGGTTACTGTACTTAAAAACACCAAGTAATTGGGAGGTGCTAATTTGAGTTCCATAGTGGTAGTATTATATTATATAGATGGTTAACGTTCAACCTATTTCCTAGGATTTAATCAAAGCCAGAGTCTCTGAACGCGTTTTCTGACTCTTCCTAAAAACACCTCTGACAGCACTGGTAACGGTGAGTACGCCGGGTTTTTTTATTCCCCGCATTGACATGCAAAGGTGCTCTGCTTCGACAACAACCATGACACCTTTGGGTTTGAGCTTCTTCATGATACAATCGGCAATGTCCGTAGTCAGTCTTTCCTGGACTTGGAGACGTTTTGCTAACGTATCTACGACACGACCAAGTTTACTCAAGCCCGTTACTCTGCTACCTTTGGGTATATATGCAACGTGGACTTTTCCTATGAAAGGAAGAAGGTGATGTTCGCATATAGAATATAGAGGAATGCCTTTTAAAAGGATTATCTCATCATGCTCTTTTTCAAAAATAACTTCAAGTTCTTTTTCGGGGTTCTTCTTTATTCCGCTCAATATTTCTTCGTACATTCGCGCTACCCGTGCCGGTGTTTGCTTAATTCCAGGTCTTGATAAATCCTCACCGACTGCTTTTAATATCTCTTTGACTGCCGTTTCTATTCGCTTTATATCCATGATTCCCCCTGAAGTAGAGTTATTTTCCAATGCAAAAATTCTCAAATATCCTGTCCAAAACATCTATATCTATAGACTTACCTATAATCAAGCCAAGATGAAAAATTGCCTCTCTTATATCGAGCGCAATAAATTCCCAAGATGATCCATTTTTAAGGGCGCGTGCGGCAGGCCTTAGGTGCTTGAGTGCAGAATTCAACTCATTTTTGTGCCTTATATTTGTCAGAAAAGCCGCTTCCGGATGCATTACTTTACCGCCCCAGATTTTCTTCACTAAGGCATCTTCGATGACATTAAGATTTCTTTTCTTTAAAACCGAAATGCTTGGGATCTTTATACCTATTTTCTTCTCTATTGCCTTTAGATTAAGTTTCTGTTTTAAGTCGCTTTTATTAGATACTACCAATGCTTTATCCAAGGCTAGCTCTTTCATGATGTTTGCATCCTTTTTGTCAAAGGGCCTGCTCTGATCCAACATGAAGATCGCCATATCCGCTTTTTTAAGATAAGACTTTGTTTTTTCTATGCCTTTTTTCTCGACGAGATTGTTAGTCTTAACAATGCCCGCTGTATCCACTATTCTTAGGGGTATGCCTTTTATGGAAATACTTTCCTCTATGGCATCTCTCGTAGTACCAGGCATATGCGTCACAATGGCGCGGTTTCTTCTTAAAAGCGCATTCATTAAGGAAGACTTACCTGTGTTCGGTTTTCCGCATATAACGCACATAAGCCCCTCTTTCAAAATCATCCCAAGGCCCTGAGTTTCCAAAATTGAATTTATTTTATTGCAAGATTTCTCTATTCCTTCAATTATGACATCTTTATCTATGTCCGCGATATTCTCTTCCTGAAAATCGATTTGAACCTCAACGTCTCTTAAAAGCTCTAATAACCCCTCTCTTAGCTTCTCTATTTCTACTGAAAATCCTCCCTCCAGCTGCCCAACCGCCACCTTAAGAGAAGCTTCTGTTTTTGCTTTTACCACATCACAAACCGCCTCGGCCTGGGCAAGATCAATCCTGCCGTTTAAAAAAGCCCTTTTGGTAAACTCGCCTGGCTCAGCAAGTCTTGCGCCAGCTTTCAATACCTCTTCTAAAATCCTTCTTAGCGCCACTATGCCACCGTGACAGTTAATCTCAATTATATCTTCCCTCGTATAGGTGGCGGGAGCCCTCATTACGCTAAGCAATACCTCATCGATTACTCCAGTATTTTTTAAACTCAACTTTCGATTTGTTGATCTTTTGACTCCAACAACATGGCCGTAGCGGATCGTATGCGTCTTGAAAACAGAGGGCCTTCTTCCGTCTTTAGAGACAAATACCTTATCTGCAATAGACAGTGCCTTTTTCCCGCTCAGGCGGACAATGCCTATACCACCTTCCCCTATAGGTGTGGAAACTGCTGTTATTGTATCGCGTAGATCGCTCATATCAGTTTACAGCGTTTAAATTGCCCCAGTAAATACATTGAACCGGTGACCAATATTATATCATTAACTCCACCTAAATCTTTAGAAATTTCATATGCCTCGGTAATACTGCGAGCGACTGTAGCTTTTCTATTACCGAGGTACCTTTTAAGGTATTCGGGGTTTTGGGAACGATCTATATCGGCTTTGGTTAAGACTATTTCGTCTGCTAGGGGGGCGAGTTCACCGCATATTCCCTTAATGTCCTTGTCCCGCGAAACACCCAAAATAAGAATAAGCTTCTCATAATAAAAGTTTCTTTTTATTGTTTGCTTTAAAGCACGTGCGCTGGATGGGTTATGGGCACCGTCCAATATAACATAAGGACGCCTTTTGAGAATCTCGCACCTACAAGGCCATTCTACGTTATTAATCCCCCTTCTAACGGCGTCTTTCGGTATTTTATATCCTTTTGAAATTAAGATTTCTGAAATTCCTACAGCAACAGATGCATTTACCAGCTGATGCTCCCCCAAGAGAGGGAGATTTAGATTTTCATATTTGCCGAGACTTCCCTTTACAGTAAATGTTTCTTTTTTATCAGAATATGAGGTGCTTCTATAGAGCAAATCTTTGCCCACCACAAAGAGTCCTGACGACAATCTTTTACACCTATCTCTTATAACTTTAAGTACTTCCTTTTTTTGCACAGCAGACACACAAGGCGTACCTTGTTTTATTATACCTGCCTTTTCTCCAGCTATTTTTCTTAAACTTCTGCCAAGTTCCCTGGTATGATCATAGCTAATGGATGTAATAGCACAAGCAAGCGGTTTGAGGATGTTCGTGGCATCTAGCCTCCCGCCCATTCCCGTTTCAAAAATTGCGAAATCTACATTTTTTCCTTTGAAATATTCAAACGCTAAAATGGTATAAATTTCAAAAAAAGATGGCCTAAATGTTGGGGCGATTTTTTTTAGTTTATTCTTGAGTTGTCCGCAAAGACTGACAAGATCATTTTTGCTTATATCTTTGCCGTTTAGTTTAATCCGCTCACGTAAATCAAGAATATGTGGAGAGGTGTAAAGACCCGTTTTAAATCCAGCCTCTTCAAGTATCCCGGAAAGTATACGTGAAACAGAGCCCTTGCCCTTTGTTCCGGCAATATGCACACTAGGATAATCTTTTTGCGGATTTCCAAAAAGATCGGCCAACATTGTTATCCGTCTGAGATTAAAAAATCTTTGTTTAGAAACTGGGTTTTTCTCGTAATTAAAAAAAGAATCTAGATAGGCTATTGCTTCATTGTAGGTCATTGTGGATATCGTATAGACTTTTTGGCTTAGTGTCTGAAATGGCGGGTGCCCGTAAAAACCATTACCATGCCATACTTATCACAGGCCTCTATAACCTCTTTGTCCCTTATGGATCCTCCGGGCTGAATTATAGCCTTCACACCTGCAGAGTGGGCCTTTTGTATGGCATCGGACTTTGGAAAAAAAGCATCGCTTGCAAGAACAGAACCACGGCACTTCGAACCTGCTTTACGCACAGCTACAATGACAGAATCGACGCGGGACATCTGACCTGCCCCTATGCCGACAGTCTTTGTATCTTTCGCCAAAACTATGGCATTACTTTTTACGTGCTTTACTGCCTTCCAGGCAAAAAGAAGTGACTTTAAATCTGACTTGGTCGGCTTTATTTTGGTAACAGTCCTGAGATCTTTTTCTGAAATCTGTTTAAGATCGGTATCCTGAACAAGGAAACCGCCGTCAATTCTCCTAAAGCCTAAGCTATTGACATTTTTACTTTCGGGGCGAGATAATTCTATTAATCGTAAATTCTTTTTCCTCAGAAAAAGCTGCTTTGCTTTTTCGTCAAATGATGGTCCAACTATACACTCCACAAAGTCTGCAGCTTTTAGAATAGTCTCAGCCATTTCAACATCAATACATTCATTAAAGCCTACGACGCTTCCGAAAGCACTCAACTTATCGCATTCCAGTGCATCAATATATGCCTCTTTGAGTGTCTTGGCTGTAGCAATGCCACAGGGAGTTGTATGCTTTATAATAACAGCGGCTGGTTCCTTGAACTCACTCACTGCTGATATAACAGCATCTAAATCCATTATGTTATTAAAGGAGAGCTCTTTACCCTGAAGTTGTCTTGAACCAATTAAGCCAGCTCCTATAAAACGGCTATCTTTGTAAAAGGCAGCCTTTTGGTGTGGATTTTCACCATACCTCAAATCTTGAATTTTCTCTAGTTCAATCGTTACCTTATCAGGAAATCCCTCTTGGATTTTGTATGCTGACTTCTTCTTGCTCAGATATGTATGTATTGCATGATCATATGCGGAAGTACGTTCGAAAACCTGAAGGGCAAGGTCTTTCAATGTCTTTTCGTTCAATGATCCTTTATTTCCTTTTAGCTCCTTTATCACCTTACCATATGCTGCCGGATCCATTACAACAGCAACCGATTTGTAATTCTTTGCAGCACTCCTAAGCATGGACGGCCCACCAATATCGATGTTCTCTATAGCCTCTTCAAGTGATACATTTTCTTTTGCAACTGTTTTTTCAAAGGGATAGAGATTCACTACCACCATGTCTATCATGCCTATGCCATGCTCTTTTGCCTGCTTTTTATGGCTGTCATTACTCCTTACGGCGAGAAGTCCGCCGTGAATCTTGGGATGGAGGGTTTTGACACGACCGTTCATGATTTCCGGAAAACCCGTATATTCCGAAACGTCCACAACGGGAATACCAAACTCCTTTATCGCCCTTGCCGTTCCTCCAGTCGATAATATCTCAACGTCCAATTCATAAAGGATCAGAGCGAGCTCTTTCAGCCCTGTTTTGTCAGATACGCTGATTAATGCACGTTTAATCTTCATTTTTTATCCACAGGTTGAATAACCGCAGGAATTGCAGACATTACATCCTTCAACTTGGTAAAGGGCTGCACCACAATCCGGGCATACACCCACGATGTTTCTTAATTTCTTTTTTGTTGCTACGGAACCGGAATTGTCTTTTGAGATACCCGTATCGTCAGAGATTTTTTCCGGTGCCGGATTAGCTTTATCGTTTGAAGGTAACGACAAATCTTTTTTCTCCTTTGCCTTTATAAGCCTTTTCTCAACTACGCGGGCTATGGCATCACTACAGGAAAATATTCGGCCTCCTTTTTCCCAACTCGGATTAGGACATCTTATACCTTTAAGCTGTTCGATTATTGAATTTATATCTATACCGCTTCTAAGCGCAAGCGACAAGAGTCTTCCTATGGCCTCTAGCTGGCTCATAGCGCAACCA
>JABMRN010000351.1 GCA_013202515.1 Candidatus Omnitrophota bacterium
ATCAGAAAGCGGATATATGAAAACCTGAAAAACATAGGATTTGAGCTACCTTTTATCGTACACCCGAAAGCCATAGTGGCAGATGGTGTTGAAGTCGGAGAAGGAACATTTGTCGCAGCCGGAGCTGTTATTAATTCGGAGGCAAAGATAGGTAAGAACACAATAGTGAATACCCGGTCTTCTATAGACCATGATTGCATTATTGGAGATTTCGTTCATATTGCGCCGGGCGTTACACTAAGTGGTAAGATAACAGTAGGAGACGAAACGCATATAGGAACCGGTTCCAACGTAATTCAAGGTATAAAGATCGGAAAAGGATGCATAATAGGAGCTGGTAGGACCATTCGTAATGATAAGACAGATAAATTCAGGGATGTTGATAAAAGAGATGGATATGCAAAAGAATAAAAAGGTATTTATCATAGCCGAAGCAGGTGTCAACCATAATGGAAGCGTTGAAATAGCAAAAAAGATGGTAGATATCGCAGTAGAAGCTGGTGCTGATGCTGTAAAATTTCAAACTTTTAAGACGGAAAGAGTTACAAGTAAGTTTGCACCAAAAGCTGAATACCAGAAAAGGTCAACTGACAAAAAAGAATATCAGTTTGATATGCTAAAAAAATTGGAATTAAATATAAATGCTCATAGAGAACTTATCAGTTATTGTAAGAAGAAAGATATAATATTTCTTTCATCACCGTTTGACTTAGAAAGTATAGATTTACTCAATGGACTTGGGGTAAAAATATTTAAAATACCATCGGGCAAAATAACAAACGTACCTTATTTACGAAAAATAGGAAGTCTAAGAAAAAAAGTCATAATGTCAACAGGAATGGCAGATTTAAAGGAAATAAAAGATGCGCTTAATATTTTAATAATGTCAGGTACGCAAAAAAAAAATATAACCATTCTACATTGCAATACTGAATATCCAACACCTGTAGAGGATGTAAACCTGTTGGCCATGCTTACGATAAGGGATACCTTTAAGGTAAATGTGGGATATTCCGATCATACACTTGGCATTGAAATCCCAGTACTTGCAGGGGCCTTAGGAGCAAAATGTATAGAAAAGCATTTCACCTTACATAGAAACATGAAAGGTCCGGATCATAGAGCATCATTAGAACCTCAAGAACTTGAGGCTATGGTGAAGGCAATAAGAAATATAGGAAAGGCTTTTGGTAATGAGATCAAGAAGGCATCACCATCAGAACTTAAAAACAAAATGATAATTCGTGAAAGTATAGTAGCCTCGAAAAACATTACAAAAGGAAAAATTTTAAACGAAGAAAATATTACAACTAAAAGGCCGGCAAAGGGTATTAGCCCTATGAAGTGGGATAATGTGATTGGCAGACCCGCAAAAAAGAATTTTAAAGAGGACGAGTTGATAGAATTATGAAAAAGAAACGCGTTTGTATTATAACTGGTAGCAGGGCAGAATGGGGGCTATCTTATCCTCTGGCAAAGGAAATTAAGAAAAATAAAGATGCATTTATTCTACAGATAATAGCAACCGGAGCGCACTTATCACGTGATTACGGTTTAACTTATAAAGAAATTGAAATGGACGGCTTCAGAATAGATAATAGGGTGAATATGTTTCTGCCAGGAGATACAGAAGAAATAATAGCGAAGTCAGTCAGTTTAGGAATAACAAAACTGACTAGCACCTTAAAATCACAAAAGCCGGATTTAGTATTCTTATTAGGTGATAGGTTTGAAATATTTTCAGCAGCGGTTGCTTGTTTATTTCTTAAGATACCAATAGCTCATATTCATGGCGGAGAATTAACGCTTGGATCATTGGATGATACAATACGCCACGCCATAACTAAAATGGCGCATTTGCATTTTGTTTCAACCGAAACATATAGAAAAAGAGTAATTCAGATGGGCGAAACTCCTGAAAGAGTATTTGACGTGGGTGCGTTGGGTTTAGATAATATAGCCAATACGCAATTAGTAAGTAAGGTGGAATTTGAAAAAAAGCTAAATTTTAAGCTTGGACAGAGAAATATACTTATTACTTTCAACCCTTCGACCCGTGAGAAAAAAAATGTTTCTGAAAGACAGTTTAAATATTTGTTGAAAGCTATCAGTGATTTGCAAAATACGAAGATAATATTTACAAATCCAAATGCTGATATGTATTCGATATGCCTAAGAAAGTTAATAGATGGATATATTTCTAAAAACATGGATAGGGCGGTTACCTTCACATCTTTAGGGAGAAAGCTATATTTAAGTGCCCTTCAGTTCATGGATGTAGTAGCAGGCAATTCATCAAGCGGTATAATTGAGGCACCGTCTTTCAGTATACCTACCGTTAATATCGGGAAAAGGCAAGAAGGAAGGGTTAAGGCAATATCAGTGATTGATGCTAACGGCGATCCGGAATCCATAAGAAGAGCTTTTAAAAAAGCATTTTCCATAAGTTTTAAAAAAAAGTGCAAAAATATAGTAAATCCGTATGGCGACGGGAACACCGCCGCAAAAATAATTGGTATAGTTAAAAGATTGAAATTAACCGAAACGAAAAAGAAGTTTTTTGACTTAAACTACAATTCTTTGATCCAGAACAGGAGATAACAATGAGATACTGTAAAAAATGTGTAATGCCGGAT
>JABMRN010000352.1 GCA_013202515.1 Candidatus Omnitrophota bacterium
AATCAGATAAGAGAAGAGCAGCAACCAAAGAGTATGCCTAATTACACATTTACAATAATCGAAGAACCCAAACATGAAAGTGCCCAATTATCTTGACATTACTAATACTTAATTCATGTTGACAATACTTGCTTTCAGCATTACTATATAAAATACCGGGATGCAATAGTTTATTCAAATTGGGAATGCCCGCACCTAGCATTAAAATAATTTCTTTATAGAAAAGACGCGAAAAAATCCTTAACATAGATTTAAAAAAAATCCAATTCCAAAAGGAAAAACCGAAAATAATTGAATATCGTATCCCATGAACCCTCAAAAAAAAAAGATATTATAATACTAGCTCCGGTTTATAATGACTGGGATTCCTTTTGTTTGCTAGCGGAGCAGATAAATAATATCGCTGAAAAATCAGATTTTATTGAAAGATTAATGATTTTTGGAATAAACGACGGTTCTTCAATTGAACCAAATTACGCGAAATTAAAAAATAAAAATACCGGAATAATTCACCTTACCCACAATTTCGGACATCAAAAAGCAATAGCTTTAGGGTTGGCTTATGTGGCGAAAGAAAAAAAATGCGATGTTGTGGTGATAATGGATGCCGACGGAGAAGATGACCCGGAAGATATTGAAAAATTGCTGCGCAAAAGTCTTGCGGAACCAGGCAAAATCATTTTTGCCAAGCGTTCAAAGCGGCATGAAAGCTTTTTATTCAAGTTTTTTTATAAAATTTATAGATTTGTATTCCGAGTACTTACCGGTGAGACAATATCATTCGGAAATTTTTCGAGCATCCCTTTTAATATATTAAATAAACTAGTAACGGTCTCAGAAATTTGGAACCATTACTCAGGCGCTGTAATTAAATCAAAAATTCCCTATGCTGCTGTATCCGTCGGAAGGGGAAAAAGATTTGCGGATAATTCAAGAATGAATTTTAATTCGCTTGTTTTGCATGGGCTAAGCGCCATTTCCGTGCGAATAGACATTGTATGCGTTCGTATTCTTTTGGCAATCATTATGCTGATGGCGCTTGCCGCTGCAAGCATTCCTATTGCGATAGGTATCCGCATTTTTAGCAATTTAGCAACACCTGGTTGGACCACTTATGTCATTATCGGATTGGTTGTATTCTTAATGCAGGGTTTTTTAATCGCTTTAATCCTGCTGCTCATTGTATTAATTTACCGTACTAAAAAACCTTTTATTCCGGCAAAAGAGTATCAGGATTTTATCCTGAAAGTCGAAAAAATTAATTAATCAATAGAGCATTCATCCCACCCATCCGCATTTCATAGGGGACGTTTACCCTTGCCCGAACCCGTTGCAATTAAAGGAGTTACAAGCTGCCATCCGCCTTCGCATGTTGGGCTATTCAGAGTAGATAGCCTTCGGCGGATGTTGTCCTCCGAAGCTGAACGCGAAAGCAATTCAGCGAAGGTGGAACATTTTCCATTTTAACTAAGAACAAATTTTACGTCTTTTTCTCTTGGACTTTTTCCCTTCAAATATGATATACTCCACAATTATGACGAACATACTTCTAGTGAACCCTTCACAGGCCGGCGTATATGGAAAAATGAAGCCCCCCGTGCAGATGCATATGGGCTTGGCGTATATCGCTAGTGTCCTTGAAAACAGGGGCAATGGGGTAGAAATCCTGGATATAGACGCGGAAGGTTTGGATGCGGCAAGGTTTACTGAGGTCCTAAAAAAAAGAAAGCCCGATGTAGTAGGATTCACTGTTACGACCCCCACCTTCTCATCTTCGCTCGAGCTGGCAGAGCTCGTAAAAAAGCATAACTCCGGAACATACGTTATTTTTGGCGGTATTCATCCGACAATAAGGCCGTTTGAGACAATACAATTAAGTTATGTAGATATCGTTGTAATCGGAGAAGGCGAGCTTACTTTTAGTGAAATAGTCGAGGCCCTTGAAAAAAGAGAAGACTTATCGTCGGTAAAAGGAATAATGTTTAAGGCTGGCGGTAAAACAAAAGAAACTCCTCCAAGACAGCTCCTAAGCGATCTGGACAGTCTTCCTTTTCCATCAAGAACACTCTTTAAATCAAAAGTATATTCCTATCCCGACGCCTTATATCGCGAAACAGCGTCTATGATTACGAGCAGGGGTTGCCCCGGTATGTGCAGCTATTGTAATGCAAACCGTATTTTTAAAAGAGTATTCAGGGCAAGGAGTGCCGGGAATGTCCTCGATGAGATGGAGCTTCTCACAACATCTATGGGGATAAAAGAAATACACATTTGGGATGATAATTTTGTAACTGACAAAAAAAGGGTGCTTGCAATAAGAGATGAGATATTAAAAAGAAATATTAGGGTTAAGATCGCGTTTCCGAACGGCTTGAGGGCTGATTTTCTTGACGAGGGCATAATGAGAGCCCTGAAAGAAATGGGTGTCTATAGCATTGCTATAGGGGTAGAGAGCGGCTCCGAAGAAATTTTAAAAAAAGCGCATAAGGGAATAAAACTCGAAAGAATAGAAGAGGTTTTTCATCTCGCAAAGAAGTTAGGACTTGAAACCTGGGCTTTTTTTATTATCGGGTTGCTGGGCGAAACCTCAGAAACAATAAAGAAGACAATTGCATTTGCAAAAAAATTAAATCCCGATATAGCAAAATTTCATATATTGAAACCTTATCCAGGGACTGAAGTCTACGATGAGCTAAAGAGTCTGGATTTTATTCTTACCGAAGATTACGATAAGTTCGGGATTCACACCCCTCCTGTTCATAGGCTGGAAAATCTTTCGCCTCGCGATATGCTCATGTGGCAGAAAAAAGCTTATAAAAGTTTTTATTTAAGACCATCAACAATTATAAATCAGGCATTAAGGATAAAAACGTTAAATCGTCTAAAGCTTAATTTTGAAGCCGGTGCCGGCCTCTTAAAAACCCTTATTTCTAGCTAGAGGATAGGGGACGTTTCTTTTTGAGCCCGCCTGCCGGCAAGTAGGTAACTTCTTGTATATCAAGATGTTACATCATAAAATTATACTACTAATTGGAAAGAGATATTAAGCGCAGAATATGGTTATTTCTAGAGAGCCGTTCGTTTCGATAATCATACCTTTCAAGGAGGACTCTTCTAAAATTAGAGAGTGTGTCAGAGAGTGCAAAAAATTGAACTACATAAATTATGAAATTATTTTACTACCAGATGCCTCAATTGAAGAAAAAGAGTTTTTTAGGTGTAAAATAATTCCCACAGGAGTCGTGACTCCTGCGGCGAAGAGAAATATTGGTATAAAAAATGCGAGGGGAGAAATCTGTGCCTTTTCTGATGCTGATGCATATCCAGATAGAGACTGGCTAAAAAACGCAATCCTCTATTTAAATAATGATAGTATAGCTATTTTGGGAGGGCCAAATCTAACTCCACCAGATAATAATTTATTACAAAAAATTATTGGTGATGTTTTAGGTTCGAGGGTTGGGATGTGGAATGTTAGTATTAGATATTCCATAAGAAAGGCGCAAAATACCGATTTATTGCAAAGCTGCAACATGATAATTCCAAAAAGAACTTTCTCTGAACTTGGCCATGGGTGGGACGAAACTCTTATTACCGGTGAGGACGCAAAGCTGTGTTATGAAGTTAGGGAGCTTGGGAAAAAGCTTCGTTACGTCCCAGATGTTATTAACTACCATCATAGGAGAAACACGCTCTTATCTTACCTAAAACAAATATGGGGTTACGCGAGAGATCAGGCATTTGTTTTGAAAGAAAGAAGAAAAATTGATAGACCCTTGATTTTTGTGCCTTCACTATTTGTTTTATGGTTTGCATTTGGTCCTTTTTTATTCATGCTGCCGGCCATTGATTTTTACATGCAGCTTCTTTATATAATTACCGCTAGCTTATATTTAATCGTAATCGCATTAGGATGTATTTTGCGAAACATTAAAAGGGCACCACTTATGTTTATTTTGATTATTTCTACACATATAAGTTATGGTTTAGGTTTTCTGAGGGGATTTCTGTTTGGAAAACCTTGCTCTACAAAAAGAACGAAAACATGCCACTGATAGATTATTTAAAACATAGCCCAAGATTAATTTATAAGAAAACTGAGACACCTTCCTATTTGACATTCTTTGTAACCAATAGATGTAACGCCAGTTGCGATCACTGCTTCTTTTGGAAAGATTTAGAGAAAATGGAAGAAAAGATGGATTTGGGGGAGATTGAGAGAGTTTCAAAGAGCATGGGCAATCTGCTTTCCATTTTAATTACTGGCGGAGAACCGTTCCTAAGAAAAGACTTGCCGCAAATAGTAAGGTTTTTCTATGAGAACAACAATACGCAGAATATAGTTGTTTCCACAAACGGTATCCTCACCTCCCAGATAGTGGAATCAACAAAGCAAATTGTTGAGCAGTGTGAAAAAGCACACGTTATCGTTAATCTTTCGTTTGATGCAATCGGAAAAGACCATGATAGGATTAAAAAGGTAGAAGGTTGCTTCGACAAAGCAATAGCTACCTATGAAGAATTGCGTAAGTTAAAACCTAGGCATTCTAACTTAAACGTTGGCATAGTGATTGCAATGCATCAACTTAACGAGGAAGGCGTAAGAGCTACATATGAATATATCAGAGATGAGCTTAAGCCAGATTCGATTGCCCTTAATCTGCTCAGGGGTAATCCCAAAAATCCAAAATTGAAAGAAATCGATATTAATAATTATGATTCCTTGTGTCAGGAGATGAATCAGGACATCCTTACGCAAAGACTCACGGGCTATAGCAATTTTCCGCTTGTTGAATTTACAATTGCAAACAATATGCTCATCCGTGACTATGTAAGCAAAACCTACAGGACCCAATGCTACCAAATGCCATGCTATGCCGCTCTGCTTAATGCTGTAGTGTATCCAAATGGGGATGTTGTCGCCTGCGAACCCCTGGATAAAAAACTTGGGAATTTAAAAAAAACAAACTATGATTTCAAAAAAGTTTGGTTCAGCAGAAAAGCTATAGACTTGAGAAAATGGATAAAAGACACAAAATGCTTTTGTACGCATGAGTGCAACTTGAACACAAACATACTCTTCAACCTTCGATTCTTGCCAAAGCTGCTGATTGGTGCTGCAAAGATAAAATGGAAGAGAATACAGAAATAATTTTTGTTGCCGCAAAATTATTTACTGTTTGCTAGAAACAGTAGTAAAGAAAAAATATGAAAATACCAATTTTTGCGTTATATGCTATTGCGATTACCTTTATGGCAAATCAAGCACTGGCGGATTTGTCCCGGATAGAGAATAAAGAAGGTGTTGTTTACTATCATGGTGATCCAAGCAAGAAAAGGGTAGCCCTTACTTTCGATGACGGGCCTTACGAACCGTACACATCCGAGATTCTTGAAATTCTAAAGTCCAATGATATTAAGGCAACATTTTTTTTAATTGGCGATAACGTTAAGGATTTTCCTGAGTGTGCGAAGAGAATCGTAAGATATGGCCACGCCATCGGAAATCATACCTTTTATCATCCGGACTTAAGATTTATTTCAGTGCTCGGAATCCGACGGGAAATCAATAGAGGTGAGGATATTATTTTTAAAACGACGGGGGTAAAAACTTCTTTATTCCGTCCGCCCTATACCTGCGTAAATGAACGCATCAACCGCCAGGCAAATAATTCTGGATACACAGTGATAGGATGGTCAGTGAGCAGTAAAGACGGCGGTAAGAAAATTAAGCCCGAAAAAATTGCTGAAATAACTTTACCGTATGTTAAGAACGGATCCATAATTCTTCTTCACGATGGTGACAGAATCAAAGGATCAAGTAGGCTAGAGACAGTAAAGGCACTTCCTCTAATTATTAAATCTTTAAAAGAACAAGGTTACCATTTTGTTACTATTCCCCAGCTTCTCAGGATCCAGGGGACTTTTGATGAAGGGGGCTTCTTACTTTGGCGCAATCCAATATTTTATGATAAGTTAAAAATTGACATCCTACACTTTTTATGTAATCCCTCCTTACTCGCCTATAAATACCTTGCCGATTTTTGTCTCAGCCCGGTGTTTTAAAAAAGGTGAAATAGGCTAACAGATCCAGAGATCACATCTTGACAAATAAAGAGAATATGCTATACTTGTATCAGTGTAGTGATACAATAATGCTGATTTATGAGTTATTAAACTGATACAAGGAGATATATGGACAGAATTAAACTTTCACAAATATTGTATAGATGGAATCCTTGGTGGGAAGGCAAAAAACCGGTTATGCCGGAGTTTAAAAGAAGCGAGTATTTCCATATCCAAAAAGAAATTTCCAATAAGAAAATATCAGTCATTACCGGACCACGACAGACAGGTAAAACAACATTAATGTACCAATTAATAGCAGGGATTATAGACGGTGGTACAAAACCTTCACAAGTATTATATCTTCTCTTGGATGATTTTATCGATGAGATTGAGAAAGGTAATTTAACCTTAAGAGAAATATTGGAGGTATGGTCGGAGGATATCTTAAAAGAAAGGCTCACAGAGGGTAAAAAAATTGTTTTTTTTGATGAAATCCAGGTTTATAAAAAGTGGTCAAGAGAACTAAAATCATTGATCAGCCAAAACTATCCTATTAAATTTATAGCATCAGGGTCATCAAGTGTTGATATATTAGAAAGAACCTCTGAATCATTGGCAGGCAGAATATCAAGAACAATTATTATGCCGCTTAAATTCAATGAAATCCTGAGGTTTTACGTAAACAATGATATATGGACGGAAAAGATCAAACCGTTGACTGTCTCCTTAACAAAATGTTTATTAAAAGGTCTCTCCGAGAATAAGCCGGATATTTTCTTCCGTGAAATGAGTAAGGCTTATAAGGCACTTCTTCCGATAGAGGATATTATTCGTATTCATTTTAACAAGTATTTCAAAAAAGGCGGTTATCCCGAAATAGCCTTACAGGACCTTGACAGGTTCCAATCATTTTCTAGATTAAAGAATTATATTGATTCGGTAATTCATAAGGACTTTGTTAATTTCTTTAAGGTCAGAGATACAAAAACATTAGAAAGGATATTAAAGCTTGTATCTAAAAATACCTCGCAGATTATTGTAGAACGCGGGTTGGCAAAGGATCTGGGGGCTTCTGTTAATACCATCAGAAATCACCTGGGATTTTTAGAAAGCGCTTTTTTGGTTATGGGTAGCAGCATACATTCAAAAAGTTACGCCAAAAAGATAAGGCGTCCGGAAAAGTTATATATTATTGACATAGGGCTAGGCGATGTCCTAGCCGGCTACGATGATAGTGATAATGGAAAAATAGCTGAGACAATAGTTCATAATCATTTGGAATTCATAGCATTAAGTAATCCTATTTTCCAGTTCGAATTGACATATTGGAAAAACAACCGCGAAATTGACATCATCTTAACGCATAAAAGTAAATCTCTGCCTATAGAGGTAAAATATGGAAAAGCAAGAAATATCGAGGCCGTAAAAGATTTTACGGAAAAATATAACACCTGGGGTATAGTCATATCCGATGAGTTAAAGCAGGAAGGCAGAATTATATTTGTCCCAATACATCTAATTTTGTTGCTGCAGTAAGTTTGTTCCAAGCCACAAGGGTAAACGTCCCCTATTTGAATAAAAGAAAAAGAAAAAAAAGCTGCACAAGGTAACGTCAATAGTTTTATGCAATAAGTGCATAGCGTTCCCCCGGCATTAAACTCCTTTCGCATAAAACATTATACTTTACCATTTTGCCATATCGATTTGACATTGTAACCTAAATAGGTTACAATTGTAATACAGAAAGGTTACAGATTATGGATATAACAAGAATCTTTAAATCGAAGGCAAGGCAGGCGATATTCCGCCTATATTTCACCAACCCTGAGAAAAGCTTTTATCTTAGGGAATTGGAGCGTGAGCTTGGCATTCCTGTCTCTATGTTGCGTAAAGAGCTTGTATCTTTAGAGAAAGAAGGCCTTTTCGCTTCCTCGAAACAAGGAAACCTCCTATACTATTTTCTCAATAAAGGATACCCTCTTTATAACGAGATTAAAAGCATTGTATTTAAAACTGTCGGGATAAAAGGAATTCTCTTAAAGGCTCTTCTTCCCTTAAAAGCTATTGAAGTAGCGCTTATATATGGATCATATGCTAAAAGTGCGAGTAATGCAAAAAGTGACATCGACCTCTTTATTATAGGCGTTCCTGATGAAAATAACCTTGTAGAAAAAATTAACGTGATTGAAAAAGAACTAAAACGAGAAGTAAGCTATAATATCTATTCAAGGAAGGATTTTGAGAAAAAGAAAGGTCAAAAAGATTCTTTTATTGAAGATATGCTAGAAAATAAAAAGATTTTTTTAATAGGAGGAGAAAGTGATCTTTGATCAATTTATTAAGGAATATTCAAGAAAAGGGCTTATAAAACCACAGAAAACCAGTTTCACGTCAATAGAAAGGCTTATTTCGCGAAGTTATAAAGAAATAAAGGTGGCCGAGGCTAATTTAAAAATTGACGAAGGGATTGCATTTACCATAGCATATACAGCAATGCTACATGCAGGTAGGGCACTTATGCTTTTTAAAGGCTATCGCCCTTCTGATGGTTACCAACACAAAACAGTCGT
This sequence comes from Candidatus Omnitrophota bacterium, assembly GCA_013202515.1. Taxonomy (GTDB): domain Bacteria; phylum Omnitrophota; class Gorgyraeia; order JABMRN01; family JABMRN01; genus JABMRN01. The sequence goes on from JABMRN010000352.1 coordinate 8,640, forward strand.
TGATTTCGCTGCAATCATACTTGGAGAAAAATATAAAACACTTGTACAGCACTTCGATAAAATGAGGAAAAAAAGAAATATATTTACCTATGAAGTCAGTATCTCGATTTCAGAAACGGAAGTCAAAAATGCCCTTAAATCCGCTATAGATTTCATAAAAGCTGTCCGCCATATCATCGAGAAAGAAAATCCACAGCATACGTTTAAATTTTAATACATCTTCAGACGCTTAAAATCCGCATAAAGCATAATAACTTACACACCATAACGGGGAAACGACGTATCTGGACATTTCTATTTTGGCTTGACAATAAGATAAATAATGCTTTACAGAAGGGCATGTTTAGCATATAATATAGACCTACTTAATAATCCGCATTAATTATAGTTATTTTTTTTCTTCCAAAAGCTTGGTCAGAGGTATTAAATACAAAAAGTGGAATTTCCTATCAGAGAATCAATTAATCTAGTATACAAAAAGGAGGAAGTGTCATGAAGAAGAGCCTTAAGGTTTTGTCTATTGTATTGGTAAGTCTATTTTTATTTACAAATGTTGCACTTGCAGTCGTGGAGCCAGTAGGTCTATTTTTATCTACAAATATTGCAGGTACAGTCGTGGATCCAGTGGTACAGGCTTTGCACGACGCTATAGTCGCTGACCAGGACAACATAGTCGCATTTATGAATCTATTCGGTTCAGATCCGCTTAATCCGGATGCTACATACTGGGCTATATTAGGCGGTACAGTAGCTAGAGGCGATTATCCAGGACCGGATAATTTTATTATTATGTTGCTCGATGCGGATAACTTGAACACAGCATTGCAGGCTGCCGATGCAGGCTTAAAAGCAGACTTTCTGAATATCTATGGCACAGCAGTATCTACGCCGGCATATGGTGACCCTTCATACATTGAGACTCTATTCGGAATAGTAGGGGGGAACCCGGGGTTTGATAGTACCGGATTCCTTGTTGCATTAGAGAAAGTATCATTATTGCACAATGCCCTTGAAACCGGGGATCTCAGAGACGAATTCGAAACCTTATTTGGAATACCAGAGGATGATCAAAGGGATATAACAAGCGATGGTTATCCGCAATATCTCGGAACTTTATTCGGTATAGTCGGATCTGGCATATATGATCAAGCAGTTTTCTTGTCAGCACTTCCGGCTGTGGCAAGTCTTCATGCGCAACTCGGTATTACCCCGGGGCTGAGAGAAGACTTTGAGACTGTATTCGGAATACCCGTAGGAGACCAGGATCCGCCGACCCAAGGTTATGTCGAAGAACTTTTTGGTATAGTTGGAGACGGGGAATATGACCAAACAAAATTCTTGTCGGCTCTTCCTGATGTAGTTGATCTTGACCATGAACTCGGAGCCCAGACCCTCAGAGGTGCCTTCGAAACGTTATTCGGTATAGAAGAAGGAGACCAAAATTTTGATAATAACGATTATAGTCACCTTTTATTTGGAATAGTAGGATCCGGCATATACGATGAGGAAGGTTTCCTTGGAGCAATTCTGAGTGCAGAAAGTCTTCACGTAGCTATAAGTGCAGATCCAAACTTGATAGATGATTTTGCGGTAGTCTACGGTATAGAAGACACAGACCAGATTCCGGGAAATCAGCAGTATATAGAGACTCTTTTCGGCATAGTTGGTACCGTCGGCTATATTCAATCGGATTTCTTAACAGCTCTTCCCAAGGTAGTAAGTCTTGATGCTGCTCTTGACTCTCAAAGCCTAAGGGATGACTTTGCAACCCTGTTCGGTATAGCAGTAACTACAACAGCCCAGGATTTTTCAGACCATGATTATGCGGCACTTCTATTCGGCATAGTAGGCGATCCTGAATACGTTGAAGCAGAGTTTCTAGGGGCACTTCCGGATGCAGCAAGTCTTCATGTAGCGTTAGGGGTTAATGACTTAAGGGATGAATTTGAAGCAGTTTTCGGTGTAGTGGTAGCCAATCAGGTTCCCGGAAACCAAGAATATATTGAGGAGCTTTTTGACACGGTAGGATATGACCAGTATGATGAGACAGAGTTTTTAACATACCTTCCTATGGTGGCAAATTTTGACGCTCAGCTCGAGTCTCAAGGCCTAAGAGATGCTTTTGAAACCTTATTCGGCATAGCAGTAGTAGATCAGAATTTTGAAAACCATGACTACGCTGACCTTCTCTTTGGTATAGTAGGATCAGTAATATATGATGAAACAGGATTTTTTGCTGCACTTCCAGGTGTATCAAGTCTTCATACAGCATTAGGCACTAATGACTTAAGAGATGAATTTGAAATAGTCTTTGGCGTCAGCGTAGCAGACCAGCTTGATGCAGAGCAAGTCTATGTTGAGACGCTCTTTGGCATAGTGGGTGGAGGCGGATATAATGAGAGCGATTTTCTTGCGGCACTTCCGCAAGCTGCAAGCTTACATATAAATCTTGATGGACACAGGGATGCATTTGAGGCTGTTTTCGGTATAACTGTTGCAAATCAAGATCCTGTGGCTAATCCTACATACAGGGGTACGCTTTTTGGTATTGTTGGTACACCGGGTTACAGTGAAGTAAATTTCCTATGGGACCTAGACACTACATATTCACTCTACAATGCGCTTAATGGATTAAGAGATGACTTCGAAACCATGTTTAATATTCCCGTAGCTCAGCAGGTGCTTACAAATGGGACGTACAAACAGCTTTTATCAAGCATTGTATGGGGCCCTGGTTTTAATGAAAGCACCTTTACGGCAGCTCTTCCTGAGGCAGCAAGCTTGCATCGAGCTCTCACTGGCCGCGAACAGGCGTTTGAGGATAGATATGGCATAACACCTGATCCTACCGATGGGCCTATTACTAATGTAGCGTATCGCACCAAGCTTTTTGATCTTATCGGAGATCCATTTTACAATGAAGCAGCCTTTTTAGCTGGCCTCTGGCCTGTTAGAGAATACGATGGTCAAGATAGAGTGATAAAGACAACATATGTTACTGGCGACTTTGTCATTACAGAATACAATGATGTAGACGGTACAAAGCAAGAAGTCTACTTTGGTGGAGCCTGGGTATGGCAGAAAACCGTTAAATA
>JABMRN010000353.1 GCA_013202515.1 Candidatus Omnitrophota bacterium
CTTAAGAGCTTACCTGTTCCACTGGGCTTATCTTTTTTGTGGATATGGTGCACTTCTTCCATTCTGGCTGAATACGCCTTCCCGAGTACGTGTGCAGCTTTTTTTACAAGGTCAAACAGCAAATTAACCGAAACAGACATGTTGGGCGAGAAAAGAACAGGTATTTCTTTCGAGGCATTTTTAATCTCGTTAAGCTGCTCAGGACTTAAACCGGTAGTCCCTATTACAATGGGCTTCTTATGTTGCCTTGAAGCTTCAAGATTCGCCATGGTGCCTTTCGGAGAAGTAAAATCTATAACACAATCTGTCTTCTTTATGGATTCGCTCAAATCATCGGATATAGCAATTCCTATATGCTCGGTATTAAGCTCCTTACCCAGATTAACGCCGGTAAGGCTGCATCCCTGAACCTCTGTGGCGCCTACAATTGATATATCCTTATCCCGCGAGGCTAAGACAGCAATCCTCTTTCCCATCTTCCCGCAGACTCCGCAGACTATTATCTTAATCATGTAAGCACTTACTCCTTTAATACGCTTTTTAGTTTTTCTTCATTTCCCTTTGCCATTTCGCACAAGGGAAGACGCAACACACCGTTTAACTTTCCCATGAACTTAAGGGCAGTCTTAACGGGAATGGGATTAGTTTCAATGAACATCGCCTTTGTTAAGTCAAGAATCTTATAATGAATATCAACAGCCTTTGCCATATCGCCATCTAGATATGCCTTTACCATTTCGTTAACTTCCTTCGGAATAATGTTAGCTACAACGCTTACAACACCTTTGGCCCCGACAGCCATCATAGGAAGCGTTAAAGAATCATCCCCACTTAAAACCGTAATATCGCATAAAGACAAAATTCGGCTAATTTGGTCGAGGCTTCCTGATGCCTCCTTTATAGCAACGATGTTTTTTATTTTTGATAAGCGTGCGATTGTCTCCGGAAGCATCGATATGCCTGTTCTTGAAGGAACATTGTAAAGCATAAGAGGCAGCTTTGTCTCTTCCGCTATCTTTGCATAATGTCTGTACTGCCCTTCCGGAGTCGGCTTATTGTAATAAGGGGTAATTAAAAGAGCGCCGTCTGCGCCGGATTTTTTTGCACAACGAGTCAGTTCCAAGGCTTCATCGGTATTATTGGATCCTGTTCCGGGAACAACGGGAATCCTTTTATCCACAATCTCAACCGCAAGCTTTATAAGGGCCTTCTGTTCCTCATGCCGTAAGGTTGCTGCCTCCCCCGTACAACCGCAGGGAACGAGACCGCTTGTTCCGTTCTTTATTTGAAATTCTATCAATTCCTCGAATTTCTTTTCGTCAACCGCACCGTTTTCTTTAAATGGTGTTACAAGTGCCACATATGAACCACTAAACATATTATATTTCCTTTCTTTGAACGCTATATGCTAATTATGCCTTCGTATACTATTTTTGCGGGCCCTTCCAAATATACATCATTAACTTTATTGCCGTTTGCCTTAAAATAGACCTTTAATGCATCGCCCGATATAGTAATAACCTCGACAGGTTGTTCTGTTCCGTAGACCAAGTGAGAAACAATAGCAGAGGCAACTGCACCGGTACCGCATGCAAGGGTTTCATCCTCAACACCTCTCTCGTAGGTGCGTAAATGAATAGAGCTTTTACCGTTTAGCTTAACAAAATTAGCGTTAGTTCCCTCGGGCTCAAATGTCTTGTGATAGCGAACCTTCTTTCCTGTCTCCTTTACCGGATAGTCCTTTATATCCGTATCATCATTCAAAAAATGCACAACATGCGGAACGCCTGTATCGATGAAATGGGTTTTAAAAATTGTATTACCCAACCCCAGATCCTTATCAAGCTTTATATCTTTTGGGTTAGTCATAGCAAGCCTTACATCTTTCGATGAAACTTGTGCCTTTATTATACCGGCACCCGTCTCCATTGTAATGTTCTCAGAGCACCACTCGTTTTTAAATGCGTAAAGGGCTGAGCAACGGGCCCCGTTTCCACACATCGTAACCTCAGAGCCGTCAGGATTAAATATTCTCATCTTCAAATCGGCTGTTTTAGAATCCTCGAGAACCAGAAGACCGTCGGAACCGATAGAATTCTTTCGCTCGCAGATAGTTTTTGCAAAACGTGAAAAATTAGGTATAGACTTTTTTAGTCTATCACCTCTGTTATCAATAATGATAAAGTCATTACCGCTTCCAACTACCTTTGCAAATTTTATTGTGTCTTGAACTTCACTCATTGCTTTTTGTCATCGCTATATTATATACCTCTAGGTAGAATTTCGCCCTTAATGAGATCTTTGTATGTTTCGGCCCTTCTTACTAAGCATACCCTGCGACCCTCAACCATTATTTCGCTTACGCGGGGCCGGGAATTATAGTTAGAAGCCATAGTAAAACCATATGCACCGGCACCCATTACCGCAAGCAAATCCCCTGTCTTTAGCCGGTTAAACCGTCTGTCCTTAGCAAGGAAATCTCCTGACTCACAAATTGGTCCAACGATATCATATTTATTAACCGGGGCCTTAGCTTGACGTCGTACCGGTAAAATCTCATGATATGCACTGTAAAGGCTTGGCCTTATCAAATCATTCATTCCTGCATCTACAATGGCAAACTTCTTTTGAAAAGCCTGCTTGATGTAAATTACACGCGTTACAAGAATACCGCTATTGCCCGCGATAAATCTGCCCGGTTCAAGGATTAACCGGAAAGGTCTCCCTTTTAAAAGCGGGATAATCCTTTTAGCAAACTGTTGGGCTGTTTGGGGTCGTTCATCCGAATAGATTATCCCCATTCCACCACCTATATTAAAATTCTTTATAGGTACCTTTAGTGAATCAATAAATCTAAGGGTTTTCTTGATTGCTTTTACAAAAGGTAGCGATTCTGTTATTTGTGACCCTATATGTATATGCACCCCATCAATATTTAGGTTGGGGTAACGCCGGGTGTTTCTATAAATACCAGCAGCTTTGGCGAGATCCAGTCCGAACTTGTTTTCGCTTTTTCCGGTTGTTATATACTTGTGAGTCATTGCATCTACATCCGGATTCAACCGAAGAGAAACCCTAGACCTCTTTCTCAAGCGACCCGCTATCTGGTTGATAGTGGCAAGCTCTGGTTCCGATTCGACATTAAAAGAGAATATATTCCTTCTTATAGCCTCTTCTATTTCACTGGTCTTTTTCCCGACGCTGGCATAAACAATTCTTCCACTTGGACATCCGACCTTTAAAGCCTTGTAAAGCTCCCCTCCGCTTACAATATCCAAACCCGACCCACGCGAAACCAGGGTTTTCAATACAGCAAGATTAGAGTTGGCCTTCACTGAAAAGCATATAAGCGGATTTAAGCTCTTAAATGCTATTCTTATCTTGTCATAATGGTCCGTAAGAGTTTTGTGGCTATAAAGATAAAAAGGTGTCCCGAAACGCTTTGCAATATCTCTTATCGCTGCGTTTTCGCAGCACAGCAAGTTATCTCTGTATTTAAATCTATGCATAGGTTAGTTCCTAATGGATCTCTTTGTGCGAACTGAGAATATTGGATTAAAATGTTTTTCTATAACGTCCTTGTCCAAAAACTTGGAAAATCCACTTAGTTCCTTATTGTTCATTGCTTTTATGTTTTTATTTTTTTCAAGCGAGTACTTTACGAGCCTTCCCACTATAGCATGTGCATCCTTGAAAGCAATTCCCTTTTTTACAAGATAATGGGATAATCCGGTTGCGTATAACGATTCATCCTCAAGTTGTTTTTTCACGTTCTCTTTATTGAATTTAAGAGACGCCATTATCTTAGCTAGAAGCCTTAGGGCGTCTTGCATAATCTCAAAAGAATTAAACAAGGGTTCCTTATCTAGCTGCATGTCTCTATTGTAAGAAAGCGGCAACCCCTTCATCATCGTAAAGACACCAATAAAATTTCCGCCTAAAATTCCGGTATACCCTCTCATGAGCTCCAACGTATCTGGATTCTTCTTCTGAGGCATCAGGGAACTTCCAGTGCAAAAAGCCTCGTCAAGTTCTACAAAACCAAACTCTTTCGTTGACCAGATTATAAGGTCTTCAGCTATCCTTGACAAATGCATACCCATAATAGCTAATGTGCTTAAGATTTCTAAAACAAAATCCCTATTGCTAACGGTATCCACAGGGTTCCTTGCCGCCTTTATTTTTTTACCAAAAGGTAAATTGTTTATCATATACGCCGAGGACTTAATATTGGTACCGGCTACGGCACCTGACCCAAGCGTTAGCTCAATGGAATCCAGTATCCCATCAAGCCTCCTATTGTCCCTTTTTAACATCTCCATATATGCACCGAGGTAATAAACCAGGGAAAGCGGCTCAGCGTGCTGGAGATGCGTAAAACCAGGAATTATCAAATTCTTTAATTTTGACGCCTTTTTAAATATCTCATCTATAGCTTTTGAGCTCAACTGAAGCGTGTCCATGACATTTTTTATGCAATATAGCTTAACGTCAAACACCACCTGGTCATTTCTTGATCTTGCAGTATGTAGTTTTAGGGCTGTCTTACCAATTTTTTTCTCTAATGCATTTTGGATAGCGCTGTGTACATCTTCACTCTTCTTATCTATATCAAACGTCCCCTTTTTCACAGATGAAAGTATTTTATTTAAACCCACTTTCAGTCTAGTAGCCTCACCCGCACTAATTAAACCAGCATTCCTAAGCACCTGAACGTGATAGATAGACCCAAGGCAGTCAAACTCTGCAAGTTTATAATCATACCCGACCGATTTAGTAAATTCCTCAACCAGAGGATCAGTCCTTTTCGAAAATCTTCCACCCCAAAGTTTCTTCGCCATTTTTTTATCTCCTGAACTTAACCTTATGACTTTTTATACGGTAGTCCCCACAGCTCAATAAAGCCCTTAGCGTGGGATTGGTCAAAAATATCACCCTCTCCATACGTCGCCAGTTCTCGTTTATACAGCGAGTAGGGAGACTTTCTGCCGACACAAACTGCTTGTCCTTTTAAAAGTTTTATTCTGACAGTTCCTGTTACTTTTTCTTGAGTTTTATCAATAAACTTATCGAGGGCCTCCTTAAGGGGCGTAAACCATAAGCCTTCGTATACAAGCCTTGAATACTTCAGGCTTACTATATCCTTAAAGTGAAGGATCTCCCTGTCTAAAGTCAATCTTTCAAGCGCCTTGTGGGCTTCCATCAATATTGCTGCTGCCGGGGCTTCATAAATCTCTCTTGATTTAATACCTACAAGCCTATCTTCGATTAAATCGGTTCTTCCTACGGAGCACCTTCCTCCCATTTCATTTAGTTTTTCGATAAGGTCAATTGGGTCTAGATTCTTACCGTTTAGTTTAGTTGGTATCCCTTTTTGAAAGTAAATATTCAGATAAACCGGCTTTGCCGGTGCCTTGGAAACAGGCTTAGTCATCTGATATATCTCATCCTTAGGTTCAAACCACGGATCTTCCAGCTTGCCGCTCTCTATGCTTATACCCCACAGATTCTTATCTATACTGTAAGGCTTTTTCTTCGTGACTTCTATCGGAATATTATGCATCTTCGCGTACCTTATTTCGGCTTCTCTTGTAGGCAGATCCCATTCTCTTACAGGTGCTATAACCTTCAGTTTGGGAGCAAGGCTCATGACGGCGACTTCAAACCTTACTTGGTCATTCCCCTTGCCCGTACACCCATGAGCAACAAAACTTGCCTTTTCCTTTTTCGCAACCTCTGCCATTCCTTTTGCTATTAAGGGTCTTGAGAGGGCAGTCGCAAGAAAATATTTACCTTCATATACTGCATTTGCCTTAAGAAGCGGAAAAATGTAATCTTTTGCAAATTCTTTCTTTAGGTTTCCGATGATGACTTTCTTCGCGCCTATCTTAAGCGCCTTTTTTTTCGCCTTGGCCAGATCTCCACCCTGTCCGACATCAGCCATGTATGCGATAACGGCGTAGCCTTTTTCTATTAACCATTTTACGGCAACAGAGGTATCCAAACCGCCTGAATATGCAAGTACTATCTTTTTCATCATTTCCTTTCGCGGATATCGATGCTATGTCAAAAGTTTCAGCATTACCGCTTTCTGCACGTGAAGTCTGTTTTCTGCCTGGTCAAAAATAATGGAATTTTTTGCTTCCATTACTTCATCTGTGATTTCCTCGCCTCTATGGGCGGGTAAGCAGTGCATTACAAGCGCGCTTTTCTTTGCCAGACTCACCAGTTTCGAATTAACATTAAAACCGTTAAATGCCTTTATTCTAATAAGCTTTTCTTTCTCTTGCCCCATGCTTACCCATACATCCGTATAAATGATATCTGCATCCTTCGCTGCTTTTTTTGGATCATGGAGCATTTCTATCTTAGCGCCTGTTTTCTTTGCTATAGAAACGCTACTTTGTAGAATCTTTTTACTTGGTTCATACCCCTTCGGTGTTGCGATTTTTATATTCAAGCCTGTTTTTGCCGCACAGTAAAGAAG
>JABMRN010000028.1 GCA_013202515.1 Candidatus Omnitrophota bacterium
ACCACTTCTTAAGAGAGAGCAGGGCATAATATTGTCTCCGGGGCAGGCGATCTATAGCCCAGTGAGCTGTGTGGTCTAAACGTATTATATCTCTTCTCCAACGCTCAGCAAGGACTTTTGCCTCAAGAAGTGTATCGGATATTGGCTTACTTCTTTAAAATAAGATATATGGGAGGAATTGACAATACAATGCCGCCAGTAATTATCCAGACCGCATAAGTCTTAAAATAGCTTGCGAGTAGCACCCCAAGACCAAAAGCAATTATTGCCTTAGAGAGTATGTGTAATAATAGTAATGGTGTCGGCAGATTTCTGAACTTGTCTACAATGCTCATTGGGCCTCCCTGTATGTTATTTTTACTCCCAAACAGCCTTTTGATTTTTGCCTGTGCCTTAAATCTCCGCCTACACAATAAGTTCGCTACCAGCCTCATTAAAAAACCTCCATTTTATTCAGTATACAGTATGAATTAATCGCGGTCAAGAGATTGGAGAAAATGCTGAAAAGAGGGATTTAATGCTAAGGCCTATTTTGAAGAATTCTTGATTTTTTAGCCACCCTTTTTTGAAAATGCTTGCCCCGAAGGCGACTGCTGAGGCCCCGGCATCGAAGAAGGAACCTATGTTTTCATTTGTTACGCCTCCACACGCAAGAAGTTGGATATCATCAAAAGGCCCTTTTATTTCTCTAAAGTAGGCCGGCCCGAAAAACTTAGCCGGAAATACCTTGACCATAGTTGCCCCTGCACCCCAGGCATTATATATTTCTTGAGGGGTTAAGGCCCCGGGAAAAACAGGTATTTTCTTTTTTACGCAGTAACCTACTACTTCTGGAATAAAAGTTGGCATAACAATAAATGTCGCACCGGCATTAATGGCTTGTTTGAGACTTGTCATTGAAAGGACAGTTCCGGCCCCTATTGTGACCCTCTCCCCTGTCAATTTTACCATAGCATTGATCAGCTTTGATGCATTCGGTGTATTCATGGTAATTTCTATAGTTTTTAGGCCAGAGGATATTATGGTTTGGGCGAGCGGTTCTAATGCATCCTCTTTAATTCCTCGGAGGATTCCCACTATAGGCAGATTTTTGAACTCATTTAAATTCATGTTTTTATTATTCAATCTCGGGATTCAGCATCTTTTCATAAAATTCCCGATAATCCTCTTTCTTATGACTTTTTCTTAGGGCCATTGCCGTGCGTGGATGCTCATTCATCATTCCGGATATCGCATATGGGATGATATACCCCCACTCTATTTTATTTCTTAAAGGTATAAATTCCGTCGAAATAAGGTCAAGAACGGGTCTTATATCAAACTTTGGGTTTTTTAAGAATCCCAAAAGAAGCTCTAGGGGACAGTTTCCCGCGGCACGTCCTATTCCGTATACAGTGCCGTCTAAGTAATTGGCACCATGAATAATCGCCTCGATAGTATTACCGAAAGCAAGCTGCTGGTGATTATGTCCATGAAATCCGACTTCCTTTGTTTTTAGAATGTGCGTTGCCCTTTTTATGAGTTGTTCTACTGGTTCTTGATATAGTGCGCCAAAACTGTCAACTATGTAGAGTGCCTTTATTCGGCTCTCTTCTTCAATTTGGTGTAAAGCCTCATCTAATTCAGGCCCTTGGTCCTTGGATATTGCCATGATATTTATGGTAGTTTCATAGCCCTTTTCGTCAAAGTGATTAGCCATGTGTATTGCCTTATCTATATCCTTAACGTAACTAGCGGTTCTGATCATGCCTACAGGGCTTTCGTTTTTTGGCTTAACTTCATCAAGCTCGACCCGGCCCACGTCGACCATTATGGAAATTGTTGTATTTGACTCTATTCCGTCTATGATTTTTTTTATTTCTTCGTCGTCGCAGAATTTCCATAGGCCGTATTCCTTGGTTGAAAAAAGTTTCTTGGAATTCTTGTACCCGAGTTCTATATAATCGATGCCGGATGCCGAAATAGCCTTATATACCTCCCGAACGAAACGTCGGTCAAAATCATGGTTATTAATAAGTCCCCCGTCTCTTATTGTGCAGTCTAGGACTTTGATTTGCTCTCTATACATTGCTCCTCCTTATAAATAGGTATGGGATATAT
>JABMRN010000354.1 GCA_013202515.1 Candidatus Omnitrophota bacterium
GGCGGTCACACTGTAGGTGCTGGTGTAATAAGCGAAATACTGGATAAATAGGAAATAAATTAATGTCAGCTAAACCTAAAGCAAAGGCAGCGCCGCAACAGAAGATAAGAATCAAGCTAATGGCATACGATCATCGTTTACTTGATTTGTCTGCGGAAGAGATCGTTGAAACGGCAAAAAAAACCGGAGCAGCAGTAGCAGGTCCGGTCCCACTGCCGACAAAGCGAGAAATTTTCACGGTTCTCAGAGGCCCGCATATAGACAAGAAATCGCGCGAGCAATTTCAGATCAAGACTCACAAGAGGCTTTTGGACATTATTGGTCCAACTGCTAAAACGGTAGATGCCCTTCGAAGGCTGGATTTGCCAGCAGGCGTTAGTGTTGAAATAAAATAAGGATTCGTTTATTGACTCCTTTCGTAAGGCTAAGATAACAAAATGGACGGATTGATTGGCAAAAAAATAGGCATGTCTCACATGTTTCGAGAAAATGGAAGCTTTGTACCCATTTCTCTTGTTGAGGTTGAATTATTAAATGTTACGGCGATAAAGACGATCGAAAAGGATGGGTATAAAGCTGTACAAATCGGGATTGGCGAAAGAAGAAAACCATCCAAGAATAAGTCTAAAAAAGTCGTCATTAAGGAATTACGCATTGCGGGAAAAGTCCCCGAATGCAAGGTGGGCGATTCAATCGGCGTTGATATTTTTCAAGCTGGCGACTATGTGGATGTGACTGGAACATCTAAGGGTAAAGGCTTTCAGGGGGGCATGAAGCGTTGGGGCTGGAAAGGCGGCGAACAATCGCATGGTTCCATGTTCCATCGAAGGGTTGGATCAATTGGGGCCAGCTCCTATCCATCCAGGGTACATAAAGGGAAAACGATGCCTGGGCACATGGGAAGCGAGAAAAAGACCCTGCAAAATCTTGAGGTTGTCGCGGTTGAGAAGGAGAGCAATCTATTGATATTAAAGGGAGGCATTCCTGGCGCTAAGAATAGTTATGTTATTATACGAAGGGCTAAAAAGAAAAAACCAAAGAAGGTAGAAGAAAAGGCTAAGAAGTAACGATGAAGAAAAAAGAAATAACCATATTAAATAAAGTACCTCATTACGGAAAAGATGGAAAGAAAGAGGGAATTTTTGAGCTGGATAAATCTGTTTTCAATGGCAATTATAACAGCGCGGTTATTCACCAGGCCGTATTGATGTATAATGCGAACAAACGAAGCGGTTCTGCGTCGACTAAGGTAAGGAACGAGGTTTCCGGAGGTGGAAAAAAACCATGGCGACAAAAGGGGACAGGCAGGGCAAGGGTCGGCTCCACCAGAAATCCTATTTGGAGAGGCGGCGGAATTGTGTTTGGTCCGCATCCGCGAAGCTTTAAATACAATATGCCGAAAAAGGTCAAAAGATCTGCCCTGATCCACAGTATAAATTCAAAGATTCACGCGGGAGAAGCTGGTGTAATAACAGAACTTTCTCTTAGTGAGCCAAGGACCAGGAAGTTTAAAAGCATAGTGGATAAGACTAAACTACTGGGAACTTTGTTATTTGTAATGGATGAAATAGAAAATAATACATATTTAGCAGCAAGGAATATTAAATCGGTATCAGTTAAGCTTGCTTCAGATCTTAATGCATTAGACGTGCTGCTTCACAACAATATTATCTTAACAGAAAAAGCCGTAGTAGGCTTAACCAAACGACTGGGGATATAAGTGGAAAGTTCTAGAATCATTATTAAGAGTATTTTAAGAACAGAAAAACAAAGTGATTTGCTGCCTTTAAACAAGTATGTATTCTGGGTAGGCAACAAAGCAAATAAGATCTCAATAAAAAAAGCTGTGGAAAATATATATAAGGTAAAGGTGAGCGAAGTTAATACTCTTGTTGTTCCCGGAAAGGCTAAGCGCGTAAGATTTGCACAAGGCATGACACCGGAATGGAAAAAGGCAGTTGTTACATTAAAAGAAGGCGACAAAATAGACGTAACATAATCTCAAGAGACGTGTAAAGGATAGTAAGATGGGAATTCGAAAATATAAGCCGGAAACTCCAGGAAGTAGATGGATGGTTGTTGATGATTTTAAGGATATTACGAAGAAAAAACCTGAAAAATCTCTGACAAGACCCCTTAAGAGGTCGGGCGGCAGGAACGTTTACGGCAGAATAACAGTAAGGGGTCGCGGCGGAGGGCACAAGCGCAGATATAGGATCATCGATTTCAAGAGGGATAAATACGACGTAACAGCTAAAGTCGTTGCAATTGAATACGATCCGAACAGAACCGCACGCATTGCACTTGTAGAATATGCTGATGGTGAAAAAAGATACATAATATGCCCAATCGGGCTTAAGGTAGGCGACGAAGTGATATCAAGCAACAGTGCTGAAATCAAGGTTGGTAATAGTATGTCGCTTGAAAGTATTCCACCGGGCATACCTATACATAATATCGAGATGACCAGAGGTATGGGCGGAAGGATTGCGCGGTCAGCAGGTGGCGCGTGTAGCGTTATGGCAAAAGAAGGCCTCCATGCTCATGTAAAGCTGCCAAGCGGAGAAGTGAGATTAATAAAAAGCAATTGTTTCGCTACGATAGGGCAAGTAGGCAATGTTGAGCATGATTCGATTTCTCTAGGCAAGGCTGGAAGGTCACGGCATTTAGGCAGAATGCCTTTGTCGCGAGGAGTTGTTAAGAATCCTGTAGATCATCCGATGGGTGGCGGCGAAGGAAAATCAAGCGGTGGGCGACACCCTACGACGCCGTGGGGAAAGCCGACAAAGGGATATAAAACAAGAAAAGCAAAACAGTCTGACAAGTTCATAGTAAAAAGAAGAAAGTAAAAGCAAAAGATAGGGTGAAGACATGAGTCGTTCGACAAAAAAAGGACCGTATATAGGCGAAAAGCTCTTAGAGAAAATCGAAAAAGCAAGGAAGACCAGAGACAGGAAGCCGATCAAGACATGGTCTAGGCGCTCAACTATAATTCCTGATTTCGTGGGAATGACTTTTTTGGTACACAACGGCAAGAAGTTTATAACGGTATTCGTGACAGAAAATATGGTTGGCCACAAGCTTGGCGAGTTTGCGCCAACACGAATTTTCAGGAGGCACGGCGCGGCCACAGAAGTTTCGCTAGATAAAACATAACAGTTAGTAATTAAAGGCGGAAGGGCACATGATTTCACGAGCAATAGGCAGATACCTAAAGATATCAGCAAGAAAGGTCAGGATAGTCGCTGACATAGTTCGCGGTAAGACTGTGAGCGATGCCCTCGGTATTCTCATGAATACTAATAAGAAAGCCGCAGAACTTCTTGGTGATGTCATAGAATCAGCGGCAAATAACGCCAAATTCAAGCATAGAGACAAAAAGTTGTCATTGTCGGATCTTGTTATCTCAAAAATTATGGTAGACGGAGGTCCTGCGCTAGTAAGATATAGGGCTGCTTCTCTCGGTCGGGCATCTATGATAAGAAAGCGGTCTAGTCACATTCTTATCGAGATTGATATGATTCCTGATAAGATTAAAGAGCTTAAAGAATCCGACACAAAGGCAAAGAGCAAAACGGCGAAGCCAAAAAATCAAGCAGGATCTGTACCTGTCAAGCAAAGGGCTACAAAAAAACAAGCGCATGGCGCAGGGAGTAAATAAATGGGGCAAAAAGTTCATCCATATGGTTTTCGGGTAGGCATAATATATAAATGGAAATCGCGCTGGTTTTCCAAAAAAGCGGGATTTGCTGATTTGTTGCATGAAGATTGTAAAATTAAGAAATATATCAAGAAAAAGTATTCCTCCGGGGCAATTTCAAAAATCGAAATCGAACGTGCTAGTAATAAATTAAGGGTAATAATTTATACAGCGCGCCCTGGCGTTATAATAGGACGCAGGGGTCAAGAAATCGAAGAAATGAAGGACAAGATTATCGATTTGTGTAAATCAACGAGCGAGATCTTTGTTGATATAAAGGAGATAAAGCAAGCGCAGACAGAGGCGCAGTTGGTTGCTGAAAATGTAGCATTCCAGCTTGAGAAAAGGATTCCGTTTAGAAGGGTTATGAAGAAAGCCGTTCAGATGGCAAAAGATGTGGGATGCGAAGGCATCAGAATAAAACTCAAAGGCCGCCTAGGCGGTTCTGAGATTGCACGGGCCGAGAAGTATATGTTTGGTAAAATCCCACTTCAGACATTAAGAGCAGACATTGATTATGGCTTTACAGAAGCCCATACGACGTACGGACTTATCGGAATCAAGGTTTGGGTATACAAGGGTGAAAAATTTCATTTATACGAAGAAATAGAAAATAAATTGAAGGAGAAGGCAAGAGATGGCATTAATGCCAAAGCGGGTAAAGTATCGTAAGGCGCAACGAGGCAGAAGGGCCGGCACAAGCTACAAGGCATTCAAGCTAAACTTTGGAGAGTGCGGTCTTAAGGCCCTTGATAACGGATGGCTACGCGATAGACAAATTGAGGCCGCAAGGGTAGCATTGATGCGCAACACAAGGCGTGGTGGCAAGGTGTGGATCAGAGTCTTTCCTGACAAGCCTGTTA
>JABMRN010000355.1 GCA_013202515.1 Candidatus Omnitrophota bacterium
GCGCAGATTTCTATATTCGATGCGTCAAACATAGGAATGTTGATTTTACTAATGACCAATCAGGCTTAGAGCATTTCATTATACAGAAAGCTATAGAAATAATTGCGCTTAGAAGTGAACCAACACCCTACACTTTCATAGTCGCTGGCCTTATCCCAGAAATGATACAAGCAGGCTACATTCATCCCAAAGATTATCAAGACGAAATTGAGAGAGTTTTAAGAAAACAGGCAGGTGAAAAAGGAATATTTACTATAAAAAAGAATAAAAATAACTCTTCTGGGGATATATGGTGGTTCAGAGAGCCAGAAAAGCACATTAACTATCCTGACAGACCTCTTCAGGACAGAGTAGAAGAATTTGTATTATCAATACTACGAAGAAAAGTTTCCGTTAAACTTGATGATGTTATAGGCGAACTGTTTCAAACATACCCTAATGGGCTTACTCCAGATCCTCGGAATATTACAAAAGTATTAGAAAAATATGCTGTAAAAGTAAAAGGTTACTGGAAAATTAAGGAAACCATTGATAAAAATGTTAAAGAACATAGTCGTATTATTAGTTTACTTTGTAAAATGGGCAAGAAGAATAACTACTCGACTTTTGTAGGAATGCGTGAACAACCTGACATTTATGAGTTAAATAAACCTCTCAGTACACTTTCAGACTCTCGTCATCTCTCATCGCTCAAAAAAAGCTATGATGCTAAAAAACTTGAACGTATAGCAATGATAGATACACTTTGGCTCGATAAAGATGGGAAACAAATAACTTGTATTTTTGAGGTTGAGAACTCAACTGGATTCACCTCAGCTCTTCAGAGGGCATCTAATACCGACAAGGCAATTCCTAAATTTATGATTATTCCTAAGAAGAGAGAACAAGAATTAAAGCGAATTCGTGACCCACTTTTTACAAAATATTTTCATGATAACGGCTGGAAATATTTGACGTACGAAAATATCGAACGACTATCAAAATTTTCAAAACCAACTGTTAAAGAAATAGATAGAATTGCGAAGGGAATAAAATGAAAAGCACAACAAAAAAGAAAAATCCGAGGAAACCAAAATTGGAAGAAAATAAACCAGGAAAATACGACAAAAGAAACAAAGTTAATAGTCTTACAGGACGAGACTGGTTGCTTTTATCGGGGAGTTTTTGGACATCAGTAGGAGGCGCAGATGATAAAGAAGCATATGGACATCCTGCACCTTTTCTAACGAAAGACATTCAAAAACTCGTAGGACTCTTTACAAAAAAAGGCATGACTGTTCTCGACCCCTTTGCTGGAAGCGGGACAACATTACTAGCATCAAATCAATTAGGGAGGATAGGTATAGGGATAGATATTAATTCTAGTTACAAAAAAATAGCGCAAAAACGATTATGCGCTAACGGTTGCAAAAAATACGAATATATCGTTGGTGACTCTTTAAAAAAGATTGATAGCATTTCAACTGTTGATTACATTGTGACATCACCTCCTTATCATAATATACTTCAAAATAACGGAAAAGGAATACGTCATCACAATGGAAAATCTTATAGAATGGGAGCGAGAGAGGGGGTAGAGTGTTATACAAACAAAAAAAATGATTTAGGGAATTTCAATGAATATGATGACTTTATAAGTTCCCTGTCTGGCATAATGAGCAAATCCTTCTCTAAACTCAAAAAAGGACGATACTGTACGGTAATTATGAGCGATTTTACTGTAAACAAAAAAGAAAAATGTGTGCAAGCTGACATAGTTCCAATGATGGAAAAGATAGGATTTGAGTTTTGCGGAACAGTCATCCTATTACAACCAGTGAAACCCCTTTTTCCTTTTGGATACCCATACGCCTATAAAATAAACCATCAACACCATAATATGATGCATTTTAGAAAACCGCAGTAAATATATTTTTAAGCAAAAATATATTATTGGATGTGCATTACAATTTTTATATTAAGATGAATTAAGAAAATGAACGCAAACGAAAAAACGACTATTCCGATATATAGAGGGGGTAATATTGTTTCAAGCCTGGCGAACTCCTTCGGAGGGTCCCTAAGGGAAACCAGGTTAACTGCGATTGTTGGCTATTTGCTTTCCTTGGCCCCGGAGCCGTTTATAAAACTATTTAATATACAGGGGATGCTTTCAGAGATCAATCTTGAATTATCCGAAGATAATGGACGTTCGGATATTCAGCTGGTTACAAGTAAAGGCATAGCAGTCATAGAAGCGAAAGCTGAATTAATTGATCCTTTGAGACAAGCGCAGCGCTATAATGCA
>JABMRN010000356.1 GCA_013202515.1 Candidatus Omnitrophota bacterium
AAATCCCTCCTCCTATTATTAGGCGCAGGCGCTGTGCTTGCGGCGATGATGATGGGGCAGGCTCCGGGTATGTATCAGCTGGCGAGCTTTGATGTGCTGGGTTGGTTGTTGATTGGTGGTATGTTAGCTAAAGTTCTTTTTGCAGCGGGCAAGAGTGAGGCGGAGGGGGGTGGAGAAGCAGATGAATTCAAATCGCTTAGAGAGGCATTAGATTTACATAAAGAGACATTGGCTAGTAAATTGGGTGTAAGTGGACCGTCAATAGTCCGCTGGGAGAAAGGACGCCCGCTCCCTCCAGAAAAACTACAGGCTCTAAGAGTAATATATAAAGAGTCAGCCCCTCGAATATTCAAATCCCTAAGAGAGGTATTAGGCCTTAGCCAGGAAGAGGCGGGGAAGAAAAAGGGATTAAGCGTTACACACACTACTATATATGCGTGGGAAACAGGCAAGGCCTTGCTCCCTCCAGAAAAACTACAGGCCCTAAGAGTAATATATAAAGAGTCAGCCCCTCGAATATTCAAATCCTTGAGGATGGCGTTGAATTTATCTCGAAAAGATATGGCCCACAGATTAGGAACTAAAGAGCATATTGTATTAAACTGGGAACTAGGTTTAACATTATTGCCGCAAAAAGAGCTAGAAAAAATAAAGGCAATATATAAAGAATTAGCCCCTCAGATATTTAAATCTACAAGAGATCTATTAGCCTTAGCACAAGAAGATGTGGCCACCAGGCTGGGTGTTTCACAGAGAACAATAGCGAATTGGGAAAATCACACATTTCCATTACCCCCAGAAAAATTACAGGCATTAAGAGCAATATACAAAGAGTTAGCTCCTCAGATATTCAGATCCCTAAGAGAGGCGTTGGGTTTGAGAGGAGGACAATTAGCTGATATGTTAGATGTTACAAATGCCACTATATCGCGGTGGGAAAATCATACAGATCCATTACCTGCAGAAAAACTACAGGCCCTAAGAGTAATATATAAAGAGTCAGCCCCTCGAATATTCAAATCCTTAAGACAACTGTTAGGGTTGACTCGAGAGGATGTAGGGCATAGATTGGGCGTTACCTCTATGGCTATATTGTTGTGGGAAAATTATACACATTCATTACCTCTAGAAAAATTACAGGCATTAAGAGCGATTTATAACGATTATTCACCTTTTAGGCTTAAGGCGTTGATAGAAGAGAGCGGTCTTGATATGCGCGCATTACAGCAAGCGTTGGGTTTGTCATATTCGTCATTATACTTGAAGCGAAAGGGTCAGGTTCGCATATATTCCAGCACATTAGAAAAAATTCTCTCGATTATTTATGAAAGAACTGTTGGGCTTGGATCTGTTGCATTTGATCAAGGAAGGTTAACGCCTACTACAAATGTCGATTTAGAAGCTATGGATAAAGCTACCATGGCTTATGAGATAAGACAAGCTTTTGCCGCAATTATACCAGATAAAGACAAAAGAGATCTATTTAGCGTCCTTATGTTAAAAATATTTTCATCAAGGGAAAAAGACAGCAGAAGAATGGCGATGAGATTCTGTGCCAAACATGATCTAACATTCACCGAATTCGAAGAGTTTAGAGAAAGACTCGCAGGAGAATTGTCTGGGGTTAAAACACATATTTCTCGAAGACCCAAATCTGCAATGCCCGCCATCTTAATAGCAGGCGCTATCTCTCTATGGCAGTGTCTTATACTCTTACCATTTGTCGTCTTAAATGACGCCATACTTGGCCTAATCAATAATAGAAAATACTACCAAGCCACACTAAACAAGCATCCAGTATTAGATAAAGTACTTACCTTTATAGAGAATAGAGGATTAGTCTCTATACAATACCTACCTCCTGATATATCCAAACACCTTCCTAGATTAGCCATTAAGTTTATTGATTATGTGTCGAATATTGCGGAACCCTTCCAACAGGCGTTTAGACCATCTCTTGTTCCTGCCTACGCAGGAGCTGGTTCGTTAGCTGTTGCAGTAACACCAGTACCTCTTACACCATATGGTATGAAGATGGATGAAGGTGGAGAAGAAAGGCGACCGCTTGGATATTGGACAAAAGAAACGCTAGCAGAAGCTTTGCTGAATCCGCCATCTGATGTGAGAGATGCCGCAAATTCAACTCATTGGAATAAGTCAAAACGTCACAAAGCGGTACCAAGCACTGCTGTGAGACTTTTTGGTTCCTGGGAAGATGCAACACAAAAAATACTTGGGAGGGTAGTACATGCGGGAAAACCGGCCAGAGAGAAGGCATGGGTAGGGGAATATTCAGGCCCAAAAGCATGGAAAGAAGTTAGAGGTGTTCTTCCTGATTTTGTTAGACCAGGAGGTGGTTTAGTTGACGATCCTGACCCTAAAAGAATTCTTAGTAGAAATCTCAACGCTGATGAAATTCGCGCTCTAAGAATACTAATTGATAAAGGTAATGCCCCAGCGAGACTAGCGCTTATTATGACACACACGGGGTTAGTTGCTAGTATTGCCAAAACAATTGAAAAAACATTTGATTACTTAAACCTTGATAAAGAAAATTTAATAAATATAGGCATGTGGGGATACCTGACTAAAGGAGGGGAAATAAGCAGTGGATTAGCCAGAGCAGCTGAGCTGTATAAACCTCAGCACAAAGGAAAGGCCAAATTTTCCACATACGCTAGAGGATACATCACGCAGGCGATAATGAGGTTTGTTCGTGAAGAAATAAATAAGAGAGAAAAACCCTTAGACGATTCTAGTGGAGAAAAAGAAGGCAAAAAACCAATAAGTGCTCGAATTGCTATCGGGGATTTGCGAAAAGAAATAAGCACTATAAAACGAGACGATTTGAAGAGGATGCTATGCGATCTGATTAACGCTGGAGAAGGAACAAAAGCCGAAAGGAATGTGGAATTTTTACTTATGGAAAGTGTGGATGGGTTTACGAAAATCGAAATTGGGGAAATGTATGGAATTGGAAGGGCAGGCGTAAGCATAGCTATTATAACAACCAAGCGAGAAATAAAAGAAGCGCTGAAGAAATTGGGAATCAAAAAAGGTTTAATTGGTGATGATACATTTGCAGAATTAGATATTTTGCTAACTAGAAGGGTACGGGAAAGAGGATATATTTTTGATTCTGGTGATGATGAAAGACGAATAATTGTGGAGGCGCTTGACAAACACGGTTGGAATCAATCAGCAGCCGCCCGGGAATTAGGTGAAGATAGATCTAATTTAAACAAGAAACTACAAAAATTAGGCATAGATGCACGAAGAGCAAAGCAGGATCCGCAATATGCCGAACAGGTCCTAACAGGTGCAGGGGTTACAGAAGTATCTGAAGAAGGAGAAGAAGGTCCACAAGGACCCGTAGTCACCAATATCCCCAAATCCTTCCTCCTATTATTAGGCGCAGGCGCTGTGCTTGCGGCGATGATGATGGGGCAAGCTCCGGACATGTATCAGCTGGCAAGTGTTGGGGATGTACTGGGGATTGGTTTGCTTATTGGTGTAGCACGAGCAATGCTTTCTCCGCATACTGATAAGGGTGGCACAAGCCCACAAGTCTATGATGGATCTATGGAGGAAGTAATCAAATGTATACGTTTATCTATTGAAGGACAAGAGAATATTCCGGATCTTCCTGATAGTCTATACAGAAAAACCAAATCCTCTACGGTAATAAGATTGGGTCCGCATGAAATCAGCAGTAAGAGACTAATCGGTTATGAGTCGTTTATTCTAAGATTTGAGACAGACAATCAGTATTACGGCTTTATCGTCAACATACACCCGATAGATATTGAGAAACCAGGGGATGTTGATTTCAGACTACCCCTCTTCTCTGTATATCTTGATATAGATACAAATTTATTCCAGATAATTGATAGGACTAATAATCCATCTGTAGCAAAGCGAACCAGCTTTGACGCATTTACGGCAACCATAACGCCGCGTGGATCATTTACAGAACCCAAACCCTTTTATCTTAAGTGCAATTTTGAAGGAAAATTAGAGGTAAGATGGGGTTTGCATGATAAATCGTGGTCCGGGTACGGCAAACTGCTTAAATTGACATTAAACAGCGATCGATTCAAAAAGGGTAAGTTCTATCTCATGGATATGAAATATAATGTAGCGCTTGGATGGACGATAGAGGCGTATGAACTGGAAAATTTTGAAAAGGTTACATGGTATCCCCATGCAACACATCGTCTTGTCGCGAAATCGATAGATAGCGATGAGGTCCGGGCAGCAGTATCGAAGGAGTGGGTGCAGGATGTTTTGGGAGAGGTTGTCCTTGACTTACTCGGTCCACATATAGATTTTTCAAAGATTGAGGAAGAGGGATTTGTTTTTGGAACAGAATCTATCAATCTCGGCCATAAGATGCTTCAATCGCTTCTTGAAAGAGGAATGGCAACGATGCCCGGTGTAGTAATAAATCCATGGGTTGAGTTGGTTGAAACTCAAAGCGGACTTATAACAATCGGATCTTTTGAGATAAAAGGGAAAACGAAACTTGTCCGCATGGAGACACGTATTTCTTACGGATCACTTCTTCGCGTAGAACCGATAAAATTAAAAAAAATGAAGGGATGGATATTATTCGGGTTTGAAGTAGAAAAGCGCGATGATTTATCATTGAGGGGGAGAACGCCGACCGATGTGTGGTTCGTAAACGCGAAAAAAGGAGGTATCGTGCGCCGCTTTTCGTTTGATGAAGAAGAAAAAAGGCAGTTACTCGATAAAGTAATTGAGCGCAGTGAAAAGCAGTCTGATAGACAGAAGAGAGAAAAAGAAAAATCCCTGCGAAAAATTGAACGCGGAAGAAAAAAGATACTAGAACTTACAGGAAAAAAGCCGATGAGAAAAAAGAGGGTTTTACCGAATAAAAAACCCAGTGCCACAAAAAAGAAAGATGCCGGCCAAGGCAAGACGCCGGGGACGAGTATTGCTTCAGCAATTCAAACCCGTAAGGAGCGCAAGCAGGCAAACCGGCAGAAGAGGGCGCATGCTAAGTTGGAAGATAATCGGGAAAAACTTGAAGTATGTATTGTTAAGATCGAACACCTAATCGATGAGATACTGAAAAAAGATACAATACTAAAGATGCGCCCGTTGTATAGAAAATTAGATGGAGCGCTTGTAGAATTGGCTTGCATTGACCATGCAGGAGTTCTTGTCTATCTGACGGATCTTTCGAAAAAGATTAAAAACGGAAATGGCGGAAGTCTGATAGCAAATTGTATTTACGAACTAATTGAGGCAACCATTGAGGATATTGAGACAGGCGAGAATTTAGGGGAGAAAAATGACAAGAAAGAGAGAAGTAGCGCTGACGAAGATGATACGGATGAGGGTGAGGAAGATGAAGAATTCGATGGATTGGAACCAGAAGATATACCCGAACTTGCCTTAGTAGAGGATTATGTAGAAGAAGGGGGAATTCCCTCGCAGCCTGAGTCAGACCAGAGGCCGCTCGGGATGAATTTTGGTACAAATTCAAAGGATGAAGAAGGGGAAGATAAAGGGAGTATTATTTCTCCGGATGATGTTGTTGTTAAAAAACTCCCACCAGATAAGGATCCACACAAGCCTGGCACGCCGATACTGACAAAGGCGCTACTCGGAAAAAAGATGGATTTAGCGCGAGCAATGCTCTCTAAGGATGCTGATGGTGGAAGGGGAGTCAGTAAAGCAAGGAAATCATCACAGAAACCGCGTGGATATTATACAGTAGAAAAAATAAAAGAGTTAATGCATAACCCTCCTTCGGATGTAAAAGATCCGGCAAATTCGGAGCATTGGCGTAACAGCAAGGAATATAAATGGTTACCGATTGCGGCTAGGAGATTATACGGTTCATGGCCAAAGGCAGCACTAGAAATACTTGGAAGAGCTATAGGTAGCGGGCAACTCAAGAAAAAAAAATGGGTAGAAAAATATTCAGGTCCTACGGCCTGGGAAGAGGTTAGAGCCGTTCTTCCCAGCTTTGTAAAGCCAAGAGGGGGATTGGTTGATGATCCTGACCCCAGAGATATTCTTAATAGAGATCTTAACACTGGTGAAATTCGCGCTCTGAGAAAATTAATTGATAATGGTAATGGCCCAGCGCGGTCAACGCTTATTATGACACATAAGGGTCTAGTTAGTAAAATTGCAAAAAAGATCAGGCGTTACTACGCGTACATGGGTTTTGATCTAAGGAAATTGATACCTATAGGTATGTGGGGGAACATGAACAAGAGCGGGGAAATAAGAGGTGGATTAGCCAGGGCGGCAGAGTTATATAAATATAAAGTAGGGGCTAAATTCTCTTCATATGCCGGGGAATGGATTTATAGAACAATAATGGAATTTGTTCTTATAGAGATAGATGAGATAAGAGTTCCTTTAAGAGAAGATTTTGGTAAAGAAAAGGATGGCGAAAAACCAATAGGTGTTACTATTCCTGGCGGGGATTTGCGAAAAGAAATAAGCTCTGTTGATCGAGATGACTTAAAAAGGATGCTATATGATTTGGTTGGCGCCGAAGAGGGATCAAAAGATGAAAGAGGTATAGGGTTTTTACTTATGCACGCTGTGGATGGATTAACGCCGCAAAAAATTGCAAGGGTATGTAGCTATGGTAGCGCACTTGTGAGTCGAAGTATTACAGAAACTATGGGAAAAATAAGAGAAGCGCTAATAGAGCTAGGAAGCGAAGAAGGTTTAACCGTTGATACTATAGAGATGATAGATATTTTACTGACAAAAAGAGCAAAGGAAAGAAGTTCTATTTCTGTCAACAACAACATCCCTAAATCCCTCCTCCTATTATTAGGCGCAGGCGCTGTGCTTGCGGCGATGATGATGGGGCAGACCCCGGGCATGCATCAGCTGGCGAGTGTTGGGGGTGCATTGGGGATTTTACTGCTTGCAGGCATGATTTATCAGGTGGCGACTGGGGCTTGGGGGGAGGAAGGCTTGAGCTCAGAAGAGTTTGACGGCACTATTAATATCCATGATTACGAGCCCGAATCAGTTAGTACACGAGTCGATAATCCTGTTACTCTGGAGGAAACGAAATATGCAATAGCCGGTTTTTATACAAGAGACAATTTCAGGAGTTTGAAAACTATAGTACAAGATGTTTTCGAAAAGGAAGTGCCCATTTCTAATGTCGCACGAATAGAAGTGCAAAAAGTCCAACAGGGTGATTTCTCCAGGATATTTAAGGCCGAGATACATCTTAAATCAGGAGAGGTTGGCGCAACATCTCTCAATCTGCCGATAAGTCATGACAGGCCATCGGAAGCGGTTGAGCAGGAATACAACCTTCTTATGTATTTTAATGAAAAACATCCGTCTTATGTGGTTCGTCCCATTACATATAGTGAAGAGAGGATATCTGACGCACCCGATGGATTAACAGTTCCTATCTTCGCGCTAGAATGGCTAGGTGATTATGTTGAATTTAACCAGGAATACTCAGATGATACGGGTGAAGAGTATTTCGCACTTAATTATTATGGAAGGGATGGGGAGTTTGAGGAAGAGCGTCAGCTAGGGCGTGATGGTGAAACACATTCAAGAGTGCTGAGTAAAATAGTTGAGCATATTGTAGAAATGGCAGAATATGACGCTTCATCCGGTAGCGTTGTTTTTATAGATTATATAGCGCTTAGTGCCGGAGATTTCATGTTTAGATGGAAGGATGACAACGAGTTTGAGTTAAGGCTTATTACTATCAGGAACGTGCGTAGCGGTACCAGCGTAGATGAATTTTTGGATTATTTACTTAAAAATGAAGCCTTTTCATTTATGTCGTATTATGCACCGCTCATGAACTCACACCAGAAACACTATTCTCCTCAGCCCATTATTTTCGGTATACTTCAAGGACTGGTTCGTAAATACGGACAGAACGATGGAGTCGCTCTTTTTGGATCGTGGATGGACTCCTACAGTATGTTGCTAAACCGCCGCATTGGGTTATTAAGTGATGGGTTAATGAGGGCGGAATTGGGGATAGGAGGCTCGGACGATCAGTTGGTAGAATGGCTTGGAAACATATTTGCAAGACCGGTGTTCTCGCATTCGCGCTTAATCGGTCATGAGAGAAGAGCGCTCGAGTCATATAAGAGCACAGGCAGAGTTGCGCCACTCCTGCAAAATGCGATGCATTCCGAACTTGCTATTGCGCAGGAAGTTATTGAATGCATTGATAGTGTACTATCTTCAGATCTGCGTAATGTAATTGGTGAAGATGAGGGAAGCGTTGTTTCAGCGGATGAAGTTGATAGTGACGGTTCTGCGGCTAAACCTGAACTTGGTTTAGATGCAAGCACGGAGGTGTCCCCGGATAGCGCTTCTGAACACGATGAGGCCGGGGCAGTTTCAAGATCAGACGCAGAACCGTCCCCAAATATACGGCCAGCCAGGGCAGTTATGTTAAATGATGATGCCCCTATGCTTGTATATTTGGGAACTGAGTA
>JABMRN010000029.1 GCA_013202515.1 Candidatus Omnitrophota bacterium
GCACAGCTGGTAGAAGATCTCTTAAGTAAAGAAGCCCTGGACATATCCTTAGTAGAGCTGGAAGGCAAAAGAGCCGAGACAATGGAGATAGCCCTGATACTCGCAAATATACTAATGAACCCTACAGAAGAACAGAAGGGGATTCTCGATGCAATAAGAGGTATAGTAAAAGACCAAAATGAGGACATGGATGAAGAAACTAAAGAGGCCCAGGATAAGTTTCTGCAGGTCGCAGTTACAATTCTTCTGGCGCAAGCGATGCCGGATCTCTTTAAAGAAGGGGAGATACAAAGCATGAAGAGCATCTTTAGTGGGCTTCAAAATGGACAAAAGCTCATGGTTGCTAGATACGAAGAAAGTGTAATTAACTACTATCAAAGAGTAAAAGAGGAGCTTATCAGGAACATGGCAGCGCTACAGCTAAAGAGCATCCTGGAGAATAGCCTGACAGAAAACGAGCTCTCAAAGCTACCAAGGCGTGAAGTAGACCGTATCTTAAATAAGCTAAGAGAAAAAGAATACAAAACATACAAAGAGGAAGAGATATTACGGAACGAAGCCGAATATAAGGGGACATATCTCGATCCCGCGGAAGAGATGCTTAGAAAAGAGGTGACCATGCTTTTAGAAGAGACAACCCAGAGACTCTTCGGAGTGCTCGACAGCGCGGGATACATAAGCGAAAAAGGCCACGTAGACCTATATAAAAAGCAGTAGAAATAGACTGTTTGACGGTTGACTAGTTCTAGTGTATAATTAGCACATAAGGCGCGGGAACGGGAATAAGCGACTAGTGATTTAAATTTATATAGGTACCGGGATCTGGGCCCCAAACTCGTGAAAGAAACAAAATAGTGGTAAACAAGCTTCAATTCCGTATAACAATTCTTATAATTATCCTGTCCCTCCTTCTTATGTCCGTGTTTACCTACATCCAAATCCAGTCCCAATTGGAAAAAATAAATGCCTTTAATAAATTCCGGGCACGGGTAAGTACCCTTATAGTTAAGACAATCCTTGAAACCCTCGCGCGTGGAGTAGAATCACCTCAGGCTCTGCAGCAAATATTCAATACGGCTATTGATTCTTTCACAAAAGAGGGTGTTGTTGAAAAAATATCTGTTCTGTCTCCTGAAGGTGAAGCAATCGCGACAAATGACCCCATGGTTAAAAAATTCGGCGAGACAAAATTAGATATAAAAAAATACCAGCGACTTCTGGAAGGCTCGGGGAAAGACAGATGGTTTTATTCCACAATAAACGAAAATTCCAAAACGATAGATATCTATATACCGATTTCTGTCACGTCCAGCCTCGCGTATATGACTAAACTATCTTTCTCAATCGGCAACATTTCCCAGGCAACCCGGGATATCCTGACTCCCATTACGCTGACGATAGCGGTAGTTATAATCAGTAATCTTTTACTGGGCATTATACTGACGCGAACTGTTGTAGCACCGATCAGGGATCTCAATAATGCAACGAAAGAGATAGCCGACGGCAAACTTGGACAGTGCGTGAACATAAAGACAAATGACGAAATCCAAACCCTCGGCGAAACGTTTAATCTTATGTCCAAGGCTCTTAAAGACATGAAAGAACGCGCAGAAAATGCTAATCCTCTTACCCACCTTCCCGGCAATAACGCCATACGCGAAGAGGTTGAGAAGGGGATACGAAGTAAAAAAGCCTTTGCCGGCATACACCTGGACCTGGACAATTTTAAGTCATATAACGACTTCTACGGCATAGCAAAGGGCGATGATGTTATACGTTTTACTGGAGAAATAGTCAAGGAAGCGTTGAGAAAGGAAGGAAACAGGGGTGATTTTATAGGCCATGAAGGAGGGGATGATTTTTTCGTTATCACAACCCCGGACAAAGCCGAGTCCATTTGCAAGCAGATCGTGACACGGTTCGACAAAGAAATACAAAAATTCTATTTAGAAGAAGACAGAAAAGCGGGAGGCATAAAAGGAAAAACAAGGGATGGCGAAAAAGTAAAATTTCCTTTTATGACGATTTCTCTTGCCGGCGTAACCACCCAAAAAAGGACAATCCAGAGCTATGGCGAGCTTACGAACTTATCTGTTGAAGTAAAGCAGCAGGTCAAAACCCTACCCAGAAGCGCTTTTATTCTAATATAAATATTTTGTTAAACCATAAAAGCTAGTACACTTTTTTTTGGTCCAAA
>JABMRN010000003.1 GCA_013202515.1 Candidatus Omnitrophota bacterium
CGGCACGGGTGTTATCACCCAAGGGATTTTAAGTCCCTGTTGTCTGCCAATTCCAACATCCCGGCAACCATATTAAAGAACATGGTGGGCGCAATAGGACTCGAACCTATGACCTTTTGCATGTCAAGCAAATGCGCTAACCAACTGCGCCATGCGCCCAAAATGTTATTTTAGTGGTGCCGGGAGCCGGACTCGAACCGGCACAGGTGATAACACCCAAGGGATTTTAAGTCCCTGTTGTCTGCCAATTCCAACATCCCGGCATTTATTAAAGAACGACCTTGGTTTTCTTTAAACATGGGCGGAATTGGAGGCACGAACCGGAATCGCACCGGTGTACGTGGTTTTGCAGACCACTGCCTAGCTACTCGGCCATCGTGCCAAAAACTCAAATAGCCTTTTTCCTCAATATCTCGCCGTTTAAATAAAGAACGTTAATTGCTTCTTTTGTATGATTTTCCTTTTTATCATATACGATGACTGGATTTTCGCTGATGTTAAAACTAAGCTTGTTTACGTATATATAATCAGGATCTTTCGCATTGCCGATATGATGGCTAAAAGGACAGTCAAATACCCTTTCATCGTCAACATAGCCATGTGTGTATATCATGCCTAATTCCTGGGGCATTGCGTTGTTATTTTCAATTGCATATTCCCGAAGAGCCAGCGATATCTTCTCCAGGTTATGCACGCACCATACCCTGCAGGTTTCCCTGCGTATTATTTGGACAAAAGGTGACAACAAAAAAACCATGAGCCCTATAAACGTAACCACTATGCCGAGTTCAATGATCGTAACGCCCTTTTTATTCATACACGCTGTCATCATGCCATTATTTTTTCTGTTTCTTCAAGTATGGCCTTCGCCATTTTTCTTTTAGTTATGTTTTTATAAAAAGAGCGTCTTCCGTCTTTTCTTAATAGGACAAAATTTTTTCTGCCTTTACCAAAAGCGTTATTTTTACTGTCAAGTTTATTAGCCACTATTAAATCAAGTTTTTTATCCGCCATCTTTTTTCGTGCGTTTTTTAGTAAAGCATCCGTCTCTAACGCGAATCCCACCACTGTGGTATTGGGCTTTTGATTCAAGGATTTTAAAATGTCGTAATTTTTCGAAAGCTTTACGGTTAAACCTTTATTGCCCTTTTTTATCTTGCCCTTTCTTATTTTTTTTGCTTTAAAATCTGAAACCGCAGCTGCCATAATAAGACAGTCTGATTTCATATATTCTTTTTTAACGGCGTTCTTCATATCTCTCGCCCTTTCTACTGGGATAAATCTTGCCCCAGAAGGGGGAGAGATGCTTACCGGACCGCTTATGAGAACAACCTTATGGTTTTTCTTTAGTGCAGCCCTTGCGATCTCATAACCCATGATGCCTGTTGAGCGATTTGTTATAATCCTGACCGGATCTATTGGCTCATAGGTAGGGCCTGCGGTTATTACTATATTTTTTCTCTTTGTAGAACTACTCATGACAGTCATTATCTCTTTATAAGTTTCTTTGATTCTTTGAAGATATCGCTTATTTCAGCAAGATGTCCTATTGCCTCATAGCCGCATGCAAGATGCCCCTTTACCGGACCTATAAACCTATAGTCTATCTCTTTAAGGGTAGCTATATTCTTCTGTACAATCTTGTGTTTAAACATATTGTTATTCATCGCCGGGGCTATTAACACAGGGGCCTTCGTAGAAATCACTGTACAGCATAAAAAATCATCGCATACCCCAGATGCAAGCTTGCCTATTATATTAGCCGTGGCAGGGCAAATAACTACTAAATCCGCCGTATCCGCCAACGAAATGTGGGCCGGGGTTCTGTTATCCGGAAGTGAAAACATATCTTCAAGAACCTTGTTGCCGCTTAAAACCTCAAGCGTAAGAGGGGTAATGAATTCAGCCGCCTCTTTGGTTAAAACACAACTAACGCTGAAATTGGCCTTTCTAAAAAGGCTTATCAGCTCGCAAGCCTTATATGCGGCAATGCTACCTGTAATACCGAGAACGATGTGCTTTGTCTTCATGGAACTAATTGAATATCCCGTTTTTTCTTTATCTAAAGAAAATAACAGGATATTTTCCTTATTTCTCCTTAGGTCTTTCTTTGTATGTTACCTTTCCTTCCCTTATTTCTCTTAATGCAACCGTAGAAGGTTTGGTTGTAGGCGGCATGTCCACCAACTTGGCGCTTCCCTGGCTCAACTCGTAGGCCCTCTTAGAGGCGAGTATTGCCAACTTAAAAATACTGTTTGTTTTTTTCATTAATTCATCTATTCCGATTTTTATCAACTTTACACCTCTTTGCTGTTATAACGGCTTTTAGTTTTTCTACCGCTTCTTTTATCTTGTCATTAACAATTAAGTAATCATACTTTCGCGCAAATGACATTTCTTTTTTTGCAATCTTAAGTCTTTCTTTGATTTCTTTTGAGCCATCGGTAGAACGCTTTTTTAAGCGCCTTACCAAAGCCCTTGGAGAAGGGGGGACTATGAAAATCGTAACAGAATCTGGTTTTTTTCTCTTGACCTGCGCAGCACCTTTTACGTCAATGGTCAATATCACGTCTTTAGACATTTTAAGGGTTGCATAAACAGTTTTTTTTGGCGTTCCGTAATAATGCCCAAAATTCTTTGCCCATTCCAAAAATTCCCCTTTTCTAACTTTATTCTTAAAGGATGTTTCGGATATGAAACAATAATCGTTCTTCTTTTTTTCTCCCTTTCTAGGGGGCCGTGTAGTAACCGAGATAGACCTGGTTACCCCCCGCATTTTCTTCAAAAGAGCCCTTACAACAGTGGTTTTTCCAGTGCCGGAAGGGGCAGATACTATGAATAGGTTTCCTTTTTCGTTCATTTTATTACTCTATATTTTTAAGCTGCTCTCTTATCTTTTCTATTTCGCTTTTTATCTCTATGACGCACCTTGAAATAGAGTAATCGCTTGCCTTTGAGCCGATGGTATTTGTTTCCCGGTGGAGTTCCTGGGCGATAAAATCAAGCTTTTTGCCGGCTTCGCCGCTTTTGTTTATCGTCTTTTCAAAATTCTGAACATGATTCCTTAAACGCGTGATCTCTTCGGATATATCAGAATTCTTGGCATACAAGGCGATCTCTGTTTCCATTCTCCCATTGTTGAGCTTGCTTCCTCTTGCCAGTTCTTCTATCCTTCTTTCCAATTTTTTCTTGTAGTTTTTAACATTTACCTTTGATTTTTCTTTTATTTTAGCTACGAATTTCTTTATTTTTCGGGCTCTCTTTCTAAAATCTCGATATAAATTCTTGCCTTCTTTTCCCCTGTCTAAAATCAACTTCCCAAGCGCCAAGGTTACTGCTCTGTGCGCAGAGGGCCACAATTTTGAAGCATCCCTTTCAGTACCCTTATACTCCAATACGCCGGGCAGCGACATCAAATCACTCAACTTAACGCGCCCCTCTAGCTTAAAGGTTTTCTTCAAATAATCGAGTTTATCGTAATAGCTTTTTGCAAGCTTCCTGTCAATGAAAAGGCTATTTGCGTGAGGAGAAGCGCCTTCGTATATTAAATTAAAATAAACCTTCCCCCGCTTTAGTTTCTTCTGAAGCTGGGATTTTATTTTATCTTCAAAAATGCCTAGGCTGTTTGGAATCTTACAGCTTATCTCTAAAGACTTATGATTAACTGTCTTAATCTCTGCGGTTACAACGCCGGATTCCGCTTTAGCCCTTCCTCTTCCAAAACCTGTCATAGACCTTATCATAAGCGGCCAACTCCTTCGGTTTGCAAGCGTCTAGAAAATATCATGCCCATACCCTTTCCTTTTTTTTAACAGTAGCGGTTTTTGTGGGATATACATCAAATATGATTTCATCGGGCTTAAACCAGAGCTTTATCTCTCTTTCTGCCTCCTCTTCATTGGTGGAGGCATGTATAACATTCTCATATACACCTTTTGTGGTAATGCGGCCGTATGCACCCCTTATACTCACTGAATCTGCCTCTTCGGGATTTGTAGCGCCGCATATGTTGCGCACTTTGTTTATTGCGTCAGGACCCCAGTAAACAAGAGCCATTACCTTCTTTTTATGGAATTCACCCATTAAATACTTTATTAATTCTTTATAAAATGGCTTATCCTTCAGGTATTTATAATGTTCCTCCGCAAGCTTGCTGGTAACCTGAACGGTTTTGGTAGCGATAATATCGAGCTTGGTTTCGGAAAGACGGGTTAGAACATTACCTGTAAGTGATTTCTTTAATCCGTCCGGCTTTATGAGTATAAGAGTCTGTTGATTCTTCATAATGTTTAACTCCCTTTATTATATGTATATATGGCTTAATATTAGGGTATATATTCTATCAAGCAATCCAATTTTGTCAACGGTTTTCGGCTGTTGCTCCTATAGAATGACAACGAACTCTCCCCTTGGCTTAAAACCGGTGAAATATTCGATTATCTCAGATACCTTACCCCTTTTTATCTCCTCAAACTTCTTAGTAAGCTCCCGAGCGCAGACAATCTCCGCATCCCCCAATACGTCCAATATGTCTTTTAGCAATTTAAGCAGTCTGTGAGGCGATTCATATAGTATAACGGTTCTTTCTTCCTTCTTTAAATCGGCCAGCCTCCTTCTTCTTTGGGCGGATTTGTTGGACAGGAAGCCTTCAAACAAGAATTTATGCGTAGGCTTTCCGGAACTCACCAGAGCGCTAATAAGCGCTGACGGACCGGGTATAGAACTGACTTTAATACCCTTGTCTATAGCCGCTTTTATTATAGTGTAACCCGGATCGGAAATTCCTGGTGTCCCAGCATCAGAGACCAGGCCTATTGTCTTGCCGTTCAGAAGATGTGAAATAAGACTATCCAATCTTTTTACTTTATTGTAGCTGTAAAAACTTACAAGGGGCTTGGATATACTATAGTGGGCGGTCAAAATTCTGGTCCTACGAGTATCCTCGCAGGCTATAATGTCCACGCTTTTAAGGCTGTTTATAGCCCTTATGGTTATATCTTCTAGATTTCCTATGGGTGTCGCTATTATGAGGAGCTCGCCCTTTGAAATACGTCTTTTATCCACTGGTTTGGTAAGCCGCACTTTTATCTGGTTTTTTCTTTCTGGGGGTTTCGCTTCTAGTCTTGTTTTTAATTCGCTAATTTTTTTAATTCGGCTTCTTTTTTCTTGCGAAGTTCTTCGGCTTTCTTCTCTTCCCTCTGAAGTCTTTCTAGTTCCTTTTTAAGCTGGGCTATTTTGTTCTTCCGCTCTTCTTCTTTAGCTTTTAGCTTTGCGAGCTGCTGATCGGCTTTTTCTTTTTCTTTTCTTTGCCTTTTAAGCTCGCGCTGTTTTTGATCGGCTTCTATTTTTGTCTTTCGATCGGCTTCTCTCTTGGCTTTTAGGTCGGCTTCCTTCTTCTTGCGGAGTTCTTCGAGTTTCTTTATTTGTTCTTCACGGTATTTCTTGGCTTTGAGTTTAGCAAGACGCTCTTGTTCTTTCTTTTGTTTTAGGGCATCTTTTTCGGCTTTTATCTTAGCGAGGCGATCGGCTTCTCTTTTAGTCTTTAGGTCGGCTTTCTTCTTCTTGCGGAGTTCTTCGAG
>JABMRN010000030.1 GCA_013202515.1 Candidatus Omnitrophota bacterium
AATATGGGTGCCTCTGGTAAAAAAGAAACATGCTATAAGCACGAAAATAAAACCTACTAATGTTATTTCATTCGGCGTAATCCCGGTATATACCAGCCTGCCTGCAAGGCTGGTGCCAAGCCCCCTGTAAAGCCTCACCACGTATTGCTCCATTACCTTTTCTGTTTCCTTTAAACGTTTCTTGCCGAATAGATTCATTTGTTTTCCTTTTCTTTTTTTAAAAAATTTCTTATGGTTTTTACAGCGGCCTGCCTTCCCTCGCTCGGCGGCCAGGTTTTATTTATTTTTAAAAGAGACTTTCTTATGGCATTCTCGGTATCAGCTATATCGTAAACCACTTCCACCATTTCTTTAGATTCTATCCGCTTCGCTGTCTCAAGCTGGTGTGCATCAAATATTTCCTTTTTCTCATGCGACCGCGGAACGGCTACAAAGGGCTTGTTGAGCATCCTTGAAAGTAGGATAGTACCGGCTCCGGCATGGCCCACTACCACATTTGCTTTTTTAAAGTAACTTACAGAAGTATTAAATGATAAAAAACGGAAAGAAGTCAGATTTTTTGGTTCATACGTGCTGCATCCTTTTTGCACAACTACATCCTCTTTAAGGGCGGGCGCGATCCTGTCTATCTCTTCTATAAGTCTGTTAAAACCGTAAAATGGCCCGCCGCCAACCGTTATAAATATCATATAAGTTCACCCACAAATTGCGCTTTCGGCCCATAAGCTTTTAAAAGGCTCTGCCACGGTACCATAAACAGGTCCGCTATAGGATAAATGACTTTCCCGGTAACAGATGGTTCATGGAATTTTGCTATTGATTCCACAAAAATGAGCTTTGTACCGAAAAACAGTTTTCCTATATAAAACGCCGGGATGGCTATTTCGGAGCCCGTAGAAAAAAGAATTTTGGGTTTTTCCTTGATAAAAATTCTTATAAATTTAAAAGTACTGAAAAGAAGGCGGAAAAAAAGCCTCAAGCGCGTTTTTCCCATGCCTACGAAATAAGTTCTTTTTATTCGCGGGTCGCTAAAGTCCTTTATGTGCGGCACATCATAGGTAATGGAAAATATATCGTTACCTTCAAAGGAATCCAGGATATTCAATGCCTCTATTAAGTGCCCGCCTTCAGAGCTTACCACGCCAATTTTCACTTTGTTTTTCCTTTGTTTTCAGTAAAATCCGTTACGGCTTTTACTACGGCTTTCATTTCATTTTTTTTCATATCCGGGTAAAGGGGCAGCGTAAGTATGCGCTTCCAAACGCTTTCCGCCACCGGAAGCTTTCTGCAGAATCTTCTGTAAACACCATAAAGGTGGTTAGGGTAATAATGCACTCCTGTTGATATGCCTTTCTCCTGCAGATAAAGATTAAGAGCGTCTCTCTCGCCGAGCTTTACAACATAATTGTGCCGGGCGCTTTTTGCGTATTTACGTTCTACCGGAAGAGTTATTCCATGCAGCTTTGAAAATTGCCTGTTATAAAGATCAACTATGCGTCTTCTTTTAGTATTAAGCTTTTCAAGCTTCTTGAGCTGCTCGATTCCTATAACCGCTGATATGTCGTGCATGTGGCATTTGAAGCCCGTTTCTTCGACGTTATATTGCCAGTCATATTTCTTGTGCTCTCTTTCTCTCTGCCAGGTTCCTTTTGATATACCCAGCCACCTAAGTTTTTTAAGGCGTTCGTACGCCTTAGCGTCATTTGTTGTTATCATGCCTCCTTCGCCCGTAGCAAGATTTTTCACCGCGTGAAAGCTAAAGCATCCCATGTCGCCTATAGAACCAAGTTTTCCACCTTGATATTCCCCGCCACAAGCGTGCGCGCAATCTTCTATAATCTTAAGGGAATGTTTTCTCGCTATTTTTAAAACTGTATCCATATGACAAGCGTGTCCGCCGTAATGTACGACTGTTATCGCGCGTGTTTTTGACGTGATAAGACTTTCTATTTCTTCAACATTTATATTCAGAGTATCTTCGTATATATCGCAAAAAACAGGAGTCGCATTATTATAAAGTATGGCGTGGTTTGTGGAAACAAAAGTCATGGGTGTTGTTATAACTTCTTTTTTTTCTACACCCGCAACAAGCAGTGCCAAATGCAAAGCCGCTGTGCAAGAATTAAGCGCAACGGCGTATTTTACGCCTATGTAATCGGCAAACTTCTCCTCGAACTCCGCTGTTTTAGGT
>JABMRN010000031.1 GCA_013202515.1 Candidatus Omnitrophota bacterium
TGGGGCTTTGCCCCGGTTTAATGGTTATTATTGCGATTTACAACAACCATTAATGGTATGCCATTTTATTTACATTTCAAAGAACTTTTATATTGAAAGTGTCCAGAATATTTTACACTATCTATGCTAAAAACAGAAAAAATCTTTAGTGGGCGTGGACTCTCTTATTTGTTTTGCCTACAAACAAAAGAGGAAATGCGATATCACTTATACAGCAGGGTATCCATACAGCGATAAAAAGGAAAACGAACACAGCCAAATACATAAACAAGCTAAGTGCCCCCCCTATCGCCATTATGATATGAAAAAGAGAGGCCCAAGTGCTCAATAGTACGTGCCCTGCATGTGGGAATTTTGTGGTTGGGTTAAAATACGCTATTGCGATACCCAAAAGTGCTAAAGGATTCACAAGGTACCACTTTTCGATAAAACCTATATGGATATGCCTGTTGGGCATCTTAAGCAGAACCTCTCCTAGATAAGGAATAACAGAATCGCTCAGTGTCGCTATACCTACTGATCCCACATAACCGACAATAAGCAATAAAACTATACTTTTTCTGTCTTTGAAAGAACCCCCTCTGTGCATTTTATATAACGAGGCGGTAACAAGCGCACTTAAAATAATATGCATTGGATGAAGCGTATAAAAAATATTGTAGGATAATTTTTCTGGTAAGTGCTGAAAAAAGAACATGGCGATTATGCCGGAGAATGCCCCTAAAGCCGTGAAAGGTGCATGATGGCGAAGTTCTTTTAGGATTTGATTTGACATGCTGATAAAATTTAGCTTAACGCGAAACTTACTTACAAACGGATATAAATTTTTCTATCGAACGGTCGTAAGTCTTTTCTACATCATTTGGAAAAAAGCAAGCTGGCAGTTGACTATTTGCCCTGTGATAATGTAAGCACTCGCAGCAGATTCCCTTTCTAGGACAGGGTTCGTATGAGCAGTTACAAATGGATTTGTTTTTCTTAATATTACACTCGGCCATATCTATCTCCTTATAAAATTTTGATTTTCATAGCACGCGGCGGGCATGCTCTTACGCAAAGCTCACATGCTATACATTTTTCTGGATCGAATATGACCTTCTGCGTATTCTGGTCGAGATAAAGAGCTTCGGTGGGACACATTGTAACACAGACACCGCAGTGACTGCACCTTTTCTCATCTCTTGTAATGTCCTGGCTGAGCGGCTGTGTGCTAACCCCAAGGTTTTGAAGATACTTAATTCCATCAGCATAATTCTGCTTTTTTCCCTGCAGTTCTATTACAAGCTCCCCCTCTTCATTAGGGGTAACACGGGCCCTTAAGATGTTAAAAACAAGGTTAAATTCCTTCACCAATTTATAAACTATGGGTTGATCAACCAGCTTTTGCGGAAATTTCAATACTACTCGTTTAGATACCATAGACGTCCTCCTATTAAACTAACTCTATCTCTCCTATACTACCTATTTTGTCACCGATTATTATAACACACCCAACAACGCCTTCAATGCTTTTTGATAAATTTAATGCCTTTTTTATGTCATCTTTTGATGTAACATTATTACAGATCGCGGTTGCGGCACTATCTGCCAAAGCCGTATCTTTTGAGATGATTGTAACTGCATCGGCCCTACCAAAACTCAGGCTGTGACCCACTGTCCCGCTTGAGGTACATACCCCTAATGGAGTTATTTCTTTTTTTATCAATAATCCTATTTTGCCGCTTAAAGGTGAATTGCCAGCGAAAACAGAAAATTTTCTGTCTTTGGATGATTTGATAAATATATCCCCGCCGTTTTCAATAATGATCTGTTCTGAAAATTCCAATAAATCCTCACCAACAGACTCAGCTATGGCCCCGGCAACTGCCGCCATGGGACCAACGCCGCACTTTTCAGAAGCTGTCATCATTTTTTTTACAATTTCAGGCGCCTTTATATCTAACGAAACGGGCTTTAACGATTCAGAAAAATATTTATTTAGCTTTATATATTCTCTTAGCTCTTTTCGATACTTAATGAGCAAGTCTTTGGCCTGATGTTCCAAGTTTATATCTGCGAGGATAAAAAGGTCGCTGTCTGCAATTTTTACGTGGAAAGAGGTCAGTTCACTATTTACCCACGACCTGTAAAATCTGTTTGTGTTCATAGCCGCGTTTCTTATTACTGAATTTTCATCGCACTGAGACGGGCAATGCGTTCCTTTATCGGTGGGTGCGTAGAAAAAAGGCTTGCAATCGTGTTTCCTTTAAGCGGATTTACTATAAAAAGATGCGCTGTTTGGGGATTGGCCTCTAATTTTTTGTATTTTGAGGTCTGGCTTAACTTGTTTAATGCCTGAGCAAGCCCTTTTGAGTCTTTTGCTATGCGTGCCCCGCTAGCATCTGCGCCGTATTCCCGTGAACGAGAAATCGCAAGTTGAACAA
This sequence comes from Candidatus Omnitrophota bacterium, assembly GCA_013202515.1. GTDB lineage: Bacteria > Omnitrophota > Gorgyraeia > JABMRN01 > JABMRN01 > JABMRN01. The sequence goes on from JABMRN010000031.1 coordinate 2,424, forward strand.
TTAAAGCCGCTATTGGAGCTATTATAGACATCACAATGAGCCCAATTAGATTACCAGAACCCCTTCTACCACCCCTGCCCCCTCCCAGTATCGCTGACCACCGTGCTATGTTTGCAAGAAGCATTATAGCACCTGCAATTGAGGCGGTAACTGTCATTATTAAAGTATCTCTATTTTTAACATGCGCTAATTCGTGGGAAATAACACCCTTTAATTCATTTTCTTCCAAAAGTTGAAGCAATCCTTTGGTTACGCAAACACAGGCATGCTTGGGATCCCTGCCAGTGGCGAATGCATTAGGTGAAGAATTTTCCATCATGTAAACTTTTGGCATCGGGAGTTTTGCATTTTGTGAAAGTTCTTCGATGAGGTTATAAAGATGGAAATATTGCTGCCTGGGTACCTCATAGGCCCGGTACATCTTAAGCACTATCTTGTCGCTAA
>JABMRN010000032.1 GCA_013202515.1 Candidatus Omnitrophota bacterium
CCGAAAAGGTCATCGACTACAAAGAATTTTCTACCCTTCGTTGTTCCGACGATAACTTTTATCTGTTCCATCAACCGCTCGACCGAAGCACACCTTGGTTTCCCATTAACCGTGCAAAACTCACAATCCATACCGCAGCCTCTTATCCTTCCAACGGGATATGCTATGATCTTTGCGTATTTCACCAAAGAAAAATCAGGTAAAGGCAATTTATCAAAATCCGTTATCGGTTCTCTTGCGGAGGTACGAATGATATCGCCATTCTTCCTGTAAACTATTCCCTTTACTTTTTCTAAATTACCTTTTTCCAGCATGGTCCGCAAAAGTTCCTTTATGGTCTCTTCACCTTCGCCTATAACTATGTAATCAATGCCGGATGAAAGAGCTTCTTCAATAGTTTCGTCCACAAAATGACATCCCCCGGCGATCGTTACTACACCCTTCTGTTTATAAAATTCAGCTATTTCATAAAGTCTGGGGATCGTGCTTGTAAGCCCCCCATAAAGGCCGACAACATCCGCAGGCCTCACTTTTTGCAGGAACTCATGATCAGCGCCGCCTGATCCAGCTTTGGGCCCATGAAGCCGGAGATTATTCTCATCGATCACCTCAACATCCCACCCTTCCATCTCATTACCAGCAGTTGCCACGCATACGGGCCCTAAAGGCGTGGTTCTCCTCGCGTTAAACGAATATACATTGAACGCGGGATAGACCGGATCTACTATTCTGAATCTGTATCTTTTTTTTGATAAATCAATCATTGCTACATAAAATATTTGCCCTAAATCGTATCATCATTCGGATGTTTTCGTATATTCCTTACGCACAACAAAAGAGATGATACCTCCCATAAAGATACCGACCAGTAAGGTTAAAAACAGGACTATGGCTTTGCTGCTCTCAAGGGACCAAAATAAAAAATTAACTTTCGTGATCTCGTGATTTTGGAATATAAATATCATCACAACGAGTACTGGTAACAAAATTAAAGTTATCTTCCAGTTCACTTAACCCTCCTCTGCCATTTTAACATGTTCTTCATTCGGTTTTCTCTAAACTTTCATCCTCCGCGGCCGCATAGCGGCACACCCCTGGATCGATAGCACGTTCACAAAAAAACAATCGCAATAAAAGCTGACATCCATTTTGTTCTTATGGCTCTCATATATTCATGTTCTTTTTTTATTCCTCAAATTTTTTAGGAAACTGCTTTACAAGGCCGTCCACCAGCATATCCGAGAACATGAGCATGTGGGCCTTGTCTTGTTCGTAATATTCCAGATCCTTCACCTTATCCTTGTTAAGGATCGATTCGATCTCGCCCCAGACAAGATCCAAGTGCTTATACAATATATCGGTCAGATCTTTCATGGTCTGATTATGCGGGATGGCTCCTCCTTATTTTTTATACGGATATTTGCCCAGGATACTAAGCAGGCTGTCGGCACATTTCGGCATCTTCGCCTTATTCTCAAGAAGTATCTCCCGCGCGGACAATTTCTTGCCGTAAAGCTCTTTATCCCCGTCCCAGTGCTGTGTGATAACGTCTCCCACAAGTTTGACTCCGGCAAAAAGGCCCCGGCTTCTGGAATATGTGAGTATCCCCCCTTTAAGCTGGATATCGGTCGATGCGGCGGCATCCCTGCCTACAGGCCCTGCCGCTACAGCCGCGTCTGCTCCCAGCTTTAACTTCCCTTGCAAAAGGCCGCCCACGGATCTCCTGTTCATAATAAGAAGAATGAAATCCGTTCCCTGGCCGCCTATCTGCCATCCTAAGCTGACGCCTGCTATGGTAAATATTGCCGGGGAGGACCATTGACCCGTTTTTTCATCGCGGATCATTATTACACCTTGGCCGTATTTGCCCCCTATCCCAAACCCTCCGGACAGCGTATTGGGGAAAACCGCTATAGCTTGACAGCTCTTCAGCAAATCTTCGGGAATGCTCTCGTCCGGCATTTGTTGTACTTCCGACAACACCCTTCCCGACTCTTCTACCAGTCGAGACCATTTGTCCTCTTTTGCGCTGGCATTGTTAACCGCTAACGCAAAGCATATTGCTAACATCATCACTACCAACAAAATGACCTTTCGCATAGTCTGCTCCTTTTTTTTACATTTGTTTTACAGCTGAAATAAGCATCAAAATGCCTTTGCCGAATATCCATAAGATAATGATGGCTATCACAACAATGATCAACGTCTTTATGAATGCAGCACTTGACTGCACTGGGCTATTCTTATCTGCCATATGTCCGTTCTGCCTTGTTCGGAATCTGCTTTATAACAATCTATCGGCTATCTGACACAAAACCCCGCCTGCGATATCAAGCTTGGGAAACATATATTTAAAAGTTATGTCAGTCTTATTGCCTGCTCACTTCCTAAGTTTATATTGTATCATTTATCTCTTTACTGTACATTCGTTTATTACCTTTTGATTTCTGGTGCCCAAATAGTGTCCATCCTGGTCCCTCCAGGTATACACAAGGTATACACATTTTTCAGACTTATACACGTTTTATACACTTTTAGGGGCTAACAGGAGATAAGGGAGTGCATACAAAGAAAAAGCCCAACTCCTCTATTTTAAAGAAGTTGAGCTTTATCTTGAGTGATTATGGGCGTTTCAGAAAACACCCTATTTATAAATGGCGGAGAGGGAGGGAAAGGGAAGCCTCATTTGCTAAATGCCTTTATCTGCAATAGCTTATGAATCTTCCCGCCCCTCTCTATACAACTTTTGTACAGTTTTTGGTCAGTTTGAAAAAATTCATCACAGTTTAAATCTTTCTTATGTCATCCTTTACTAATGGGATAAGGTAAGGTGAAACGCTTAGGACGCTGATACCTGCTTTAATAAGCGGTTTTACCCACTTTAGATCACTTGCCATCTCGCCGCAAACACTGCATTCAATGCCATGACTATCCGCAGATCTCACTATTCTCTTTATGTATTTCATGGCCAAGCTGGACCCTTGTTCGAAGTATTCCAAAACACTAGGATTATCTCTACCGGCAGCAACCGAATACTGAATGAGATCATTAGTCCCGATACTTAAAAAGTCAGACTCTGCAGCTATCTTTTTAATATTCTCAACAGCCGCCGGAGTTTCTATCATAGCTCCTATTTTCAGTTTCTTGATTCTTATGTCATAATCATTTTTAACTTCTCTCATACAGTCTCTTGCTACCTTCCTGACCTCTTCCATCTCTTCGTAAAATGTAACCATAGGCACCAGAACACGTATGTTGTAGTCTTTTGATGCAATAATAGCTGCTTTAAGCTGCGTTCTTAAAAGATTTTCATATTTAAGTAAAAGTCTTACTCCACGCAAGCCAAGAACCGGACTCGGCTCATCCTCAATTTTTATATATGGAATATTTTTATCAGAACCTATATCAAGTAGTCTTAAAGTCACTACTTTTTTCTTTAATGGCTCTAAGATTTTATA
>JABMRN010000033.1 GCA_013202515.1 Candidatus Omnitrophota bacterium
TATAATAAATGTGCCTGTAGCTCAGTCTGGATAGCGCAACGGCCTACGAAGCCGTGTGTCGCAAGTTCAAATCTTGCCAGGCACGCCATTAACAAATGTAGATTCCAACCAATTATTTTTTCTTATGCCCAGTCACGAAACATACATGAAGGAAGCACTAAAGCAGGCAAAGACTGCCTTTGAGAAAGAGGAAGTTCCTGTCGGGGCTGTCATTGTCTATAATCATCAGATTATTGCTCGCGCTCACAATCAGATTAAAGCGTTAAAGGATCCTACAGCCCATGCAGAAATGATCGCGATAACTCAGGCCGCTGCATTCTTAAAAAACGAGAGATTGAAAGACTGTGACGTATATGCTACAATAGAGCCTTGTCCAATGTGCGCTGGGGCTTTTGTTTTGGCAAGAATAAGAAATCTTTATTTTGCGGCAAAAGATCCGAAATCAGGCGCCGCTGGTTCAGTAGTAAATATTTTACAGAATAATAAATTAAATCACAGAGTAAATGTTAAATCCGAAATATTGGAAGAAGAGGCGCGCTCTTTAATGCAGGAATTTTTTAGAAAGAAGCGTAGCTTACAGGGATTCCTTACTACCTAAGCTAAAACGCCTAACTAGGGATGCAAGGTTTCCATAATTAAATAGATGGATTTCGGAGAGGTAGCCTAGTCCGGTTTAAGGCAGTGGTTTGCTAAACCACCGTACTGGTTAAAGCTGGTACCGAGAGTTCAAATCTCTCCCTCTCCGCCACTACCACAACTTTAACTATGTATATACCATTAGCCAGAAGATACAGACCTCAGAATTTCGACGAAATTGTCGGCCAGGAACACATATCAAAAACCCTTAAAAACGCAATCACAATGGATAAGCTTGCGCACGCCTATATTTTTACGGGTGCACGCGGCATTGGAAAGACTTCAACGGCCAGGATTTTTGCAAAAGGCCTAAACTGCGAAAAGGGTCCTACAGAAAAACCGTGCAATGAATGTGTCACTTGCCAACAAATCACAAAGGGCGTGAGCTTTGATGTGCTTGAAATAGACGGCGCCTCAAACAGGGGCATTGATGAAATCAGAAACCTTAGAGAGAACGTAAAGCTTAAACCTGCCTCAGGCATTTATAGAATTTACATAATAGACGAAGTGCATATGCTTACCACCGAGGCATTTAACGCACTCTTAAAAACACTCGAAGAACCTCCAGAACATGTAAAATTCATGTTTGCTACAACAAGGCCGCATAAAGTTTTGCCTACCATTCTTTCAAGGTGTCAGCGTTTTGATTTTAGGATGATTGCTGCACCGCATATTATAGAAAAATTGAAAGAGATTGCCAAAATCGAAAAGATAACAATCGGTGACGATGCGTTGTTTTTAATAGCCAAGAATGCCAGCGGCAGCCTAAGAGACGCAGAAATGATGCTGGATCAACTGGCCAGTTTTGCAAAAGGAAAAATCGCAGCCCAGGATATATCCAGGATATTCGGAACGCTGGAGCAGGATGCATTTATAAAGATTTCAGAGGCAATGCTAACTAATGACGGATCTGCCATACTGAAAATGATAGATGAGCTTATAAACAGCGGAAGAGAGCCAATGCTTATAGCGTCGTCTTTAGTAGAACATTTTAGAAACCTAATCGTTCTTTCGCTTTCAAAAGATGCGGCAGGCCATGTATTAATGGGTGAGGATGAAAGAAATAAATTAAAGGTCTTAAGTTCAAAATTTAGCGTCGATGAATTATTTTATGCGGTGTACGCGCTTTCAAGCACTATGGACTTTATAGCGAAAACAAACCTTGGCAAGATACCGCTAGAGATAACCCTCCTTAAATTATGTCGCATGAAAGAACTTCTTCCAATTGATGAGGCCATGAAAAAGATTTCACAGCTTGAGAATCTTTTATCTGGAAAACAGCTTGTTCGGGAGGAGCCTAAAAAAAATTATGTCAATCCTGCCCCTCCAGATAAGATCGAGCCCGAAATTCAAGAACCCAATCCCCAGATTTCCAAGCCCGCGCTAGTTGTCAATGAAGAGCCTATTCAAAAATCGCTTAATGCTAACTTATTGCGCCTTAAAGGAATATGGCCTGAGGTTTTGCGCGAGGTTAAAAGCAAAAAAATGTCTATCGGCTCTTACTTAGAAGAAGGCGTTCTTTTAGAGATTAAGGATAATGAAGCAACAATAGGTTTTTCAAAGTCCAACTCCTTGCACAAGGAGGTTCTTGATACCAAGCCGAATAAAGATATTATCACAATGGCCATAAAACAGCTTTTAGGGGTGGAACTTTCCGTAGATTTAGTATCCGCTAATATAGAGGTGCAAGGCTCAGAGGAGGAAGCTGTTGCCGCACCTATCGAAGAAAGGGTAGTACCAGCTGCCTATGAAAAGGCAGACCCCATAATAGAGGCAGCAGCCGGTATCTTTAACGGAAGGGTTATAAAAAATGATTTTGTAAAAGAGGAAAATAAAAAATGAAGGGCTTTCCACAGTCAATGAATGCGCTTATTACTTATTTCGGCAAAATGCCTGGAATAGGCCCCAAGACAGCCCAAAGGCTGGCCTTTTTTATTTTAAAGACATCCGAGGAAAATGCCCGGAATTTTGCAGATGCCATACTTAAGGTAAAGGCGCAGGTAAGGTTTTGTTCTGTTTGTAACAACCTGAGCGATTCAAAGGTCTGCCACATATGTTCTAATCCCCAAAGGAATAAAGATGTAGTGTGTGTAGTGGAAAGGCCGAATGACGTAATTTCTATAGAAAAAATGGGTAAATATAACGGTGTTTACCATGTTCTCTTAGGTGCACTTTCGCCGTTAGACGGCATAGGCCCTAAAGACCTGAAGATTGTCGAGCTGATTAAGCGTATAAAAAGGGATACAATGAAAGAGGTTATTATTGCCACTGATTCCCATACAGAAGGGGAGGCCACAGCGCTTTATATTACAAAGCTCTTAAAAGGTACCGGTCTAAAGGTTACGAGAATTGCCTCAGGTATCCCCGTAGGTGCCAATCTCGAATATGCCGATCAAGCTACCCTCATGAAGGCATTTGAGGGAAGAGTGTCCGTAACGTCTTGACAAAACAGCCTATATAATGTAAATTATAGTATAATTAAGTCGAGCATACTATGCACTAGTATAATAACAGGGGCAAAAAAAGGAGGATCATATGGGTATAGTACAGTCAATCGGGAAGGGTTTTTCCTTATCAACCAAGCTATTGGTTATTGCTCTCATATTTTTTATTTTTAATTTTGTTATGGGTCTTATGATGCTTCCCTTTACAGGTCCAACGGGAGCGACGAATCCACAGTTAATGCCCGTGACGCTTCTTTTAAGTCTTATATCTGTATTGATCTTTATTTTCTTACAAGGCGGGGCGCTTGGCGCTATAAGAGATATGATAAAGAATAACTCTTTTTCTTTATCAAGTTTTGTTGCTAACGGAAAAAAGTACTATTTAAGAATTCTGGGTCTTTTTGCTATTATTCTTTTACTGGCACTTGCCCTCATTATTATAATTGCTTTGATTTCAGGTGGCCTTCTTGCGGTTGCCAATAATGCGTTTACGCGGTCGCTTCTGACGGCAATTATAATAGTAATTTCGGTTTGCGCAGTAATACTGCTTCTTTTCCCGATTTACAGCATTATATTAGAGGATAAAGGTCCGATAGCAGCGATAAAGAAGGGTATTCAAGTAAGCATGCAGAATTTCTGGAAGGCCATGGGGCTATTTCTACTACTACTGCTTATTGCTTTTGTGTTGGCTTTTCTGGTTGGGGTAGTCGGAGCCTTACTAGCGGGAGCGCTTCCTTTAAAGGTAGGTCAGGCCGTGATGTTGTTCGTAAACAGTGCTCTTCAGTCATATTTATCTGTTGTCATGATGACTGCCTTTATGTCTTTTTATCTTGGTTTATGCTCTAAGGAGAATGTCAGCGAAGGTCCTACTCCTGCGTGACAATTAATTGTTGATGAAAACATTATTTGAAGTCAGATGGCACGGCCGTGGTGGTCAGGGTGCCAAAACGGCGGCCCAGTTTTTGGCCGAAGCCGCTTTAGAAACCGGAAAATATATACAGGCATTTCCAGAATACGGTCCTGAACGTGCCGGTGCTCCCATAAAGTCGTATACTCGAATAAGCGATTCGCCGATAAACATTCATTCCCCCGTAACTAATCCGGAGATCGTAGCTGTCATAGACCCAACTTTACTAGATTCGGTAGATGTTACCGAAGGTCTTTGTGATGATGGGGCGCTGATTGTAAATACAAGCCAGAGCCCTGAAGAGATTCGAAATAAGTTAAAATTAAAAAAGGTTCGGATTGCCACATGTGATGCTACTAAGATATCTCTTGAGACGCTTGGTGTTCCGATGCCTAATACGCCGATGCTTGGAGCCCTTTTAAAGGTAGTAGCGTTAGTGCCAATTGAAAAAATTAAAGAACAGATAGAGCATAAATTCCTGAAGAAAATAGGCAAAGAAAAGACCGAGGCGAACATAAAAGGGTTAAAAAGAGCATACGAAGAAGTAAAGATCGGATGATAGGAACAATATGAAGAAGAAGGGTTGGAAGGAAATTGCCATAGGCGGGCTCATAGATAAAGGTGGTACTGCCAAGGAATACAACACCGGCAGCTGGAGAACCTTTAAGCCTGTCGTTGATAAAACTAAATGTATAAATTGCCTGCAATGCTGGATATATTGTCCGGATTCCTCCATTAAGGTCAAAGATGGAAAGATGGAGGGATTTGACTATGATCATTGCAAGGGTTGCGGTATATGCGCCGCTATTTGCCCTGTTAAGTGCATTAAGATGGAAAAGGGATAAGTCCTAAGAGATGCGTGTTAAGGAAAAAGAGAAGATGGCGACTAAAAAATTGATTGGAATGACGGGTGATCAGGCGGCTGCACATGCTATGCGCCAGATTGCACCGGATGTGGTAGCAGCATACCCAATTACGCCACAGACCGAGATCGTAATGAGTTTTTCTCAATTTGTTGCCGACGGAAAAGTAGCAACAGAATTGATTCCCGTTGAATCCGAACACAGCGCCATGAGTGCATGTATTGGTTCGGCTGCAGCCGGTGCTCGTACCATGACAGCTACTTCTGCAAACGGACTGGCTCTTATGTGGGAGGTAGTTTACATAGCAGCTTCCACTAGGTTACCTATTGTTATGTCGGTTGTAAATAGGGCATTATCGGCACCTATAAATATACACTGCGACCATTCAGATACAATGGGGGCAAGGGATTCAGGATGGATCCAGATCTATTCGGAAAACGCCCAAGAAGTCTATGAAAATATAATTTCAGCGGTTAAAATAGCCGAACATAAAGATATAAGGCTGCCGGTTATGGTATGCCAAGACGGTTTTATAACCAGTCATGCAGTAGAAGGAATAGAGCTTTCTGACGATAAGACAATAAAAGATTTTATAGGGGAATACAAGATAGACCACTCACTTTTAGATATAGATAATCCCGTTACGTATGGACCACTAGACCTGCAGGATTTTTATTTTGAACATAAGTATCAACAGTCCTTCGCCATGAAAAATGCGCTGTCGGTAATTCCAAAGGTGCTACAGGAATTCAACAAGACATTTGGTAAAAATCACGATTTGATCGAAGAATATAAGCTTAAGGATGCTGATATTGGTATCGTGGCCCTTAGCTCTACGGCGGGTACGGCAAGAGCAGTAATAGATGATTTGCGCAAGAAGGGCATTAAAGCAGGACTTTTAAAACCTGTATTTTTTAGACCTTTTCCGGCGGAAAGAATACTAAAGGCCATATCCCATTTAAAGGTTGTTGGCGTAATGGACAGGGCCGAATCTTTTTCGACTATGGGCGGGCCGCTTTTCAGCGAAATCAGAAGTGCTATGTATGATTCCAAGCAAAAACCCCCGATAGTAAATTATATTTATGGTCTCGGGGGCCGCGACATCTTCCCGGAAGATATAGAAAAGGTTTACGAGGAGTTAGAGAGCATTAAAAGAGCAGGGAAAATCAAAACCCTTATAAGTTACCTGGGCGTGAGAGAATAAAATGGCGAATATAAAAGAATTATCTAAATATCCTGAACGATTAACCGGTGGACACAGGCTATGTTCTGGCTGTGGAGCGTCAATCGCGGTAAGGCAAGTATTGTTGGGTACGAAAGATCCAATAGTGGTCGCGGCGGCAACGGGTTGCCTTGAAGTAGCAACGACCATTTATCCTTATACGGCGTGGGCAGTACCTTTTATACACAATGCCTTTGAAAACGTGGCAGCTACTATATCTGGTACTGAAACAGCCTACCGCGCATTAAAGAAAAAAGGTAAAATTAAAAAAGAGATAAAATTCGTTGCCTTTGGCGGAGACGGAGGTACGTATGATATTGGACTTCAGTCTCTTTCGGGAGCCCTTGAAAGAGGTCATAAATTCGTTTATGTCTGCTACGACAACGAAGCGTATATGAACACGGGAGTTCAGCGTTCCAGCGCAACCCCTTACGGTGCATCAACTACGACAGCACCTGCCGGCAAAGAAAGCTTTGGAAAACCTCAGCACAGAAAGGATTTGACGGCTATAGCAGCCGCTCACAATATTCCCTATGTTGCCCAGGCTACAATCTCTAATTGGAATGACCTGATCACCAAGTCCGAAAAGGCATTTAAAGCAGATGGACCGGCATTTTTGAATATATTGGCAATGTGTCACAGGGGTTGGCGCTATAAAGAAGCAGATACTATTAAAGTCGCTAAATTATCCGTTGATACGGGTTTTTGGCCGTTGATAGAAATAGAGAATGGGGTATTGAGATTTACCTATAAGCCCAAAGAGAGAAAGCCGGTTGTTGAGTTTTTAAAAGTACAGGGGCGTTTCAAGCATCTTTTTAAGGAAGAAAACAAGCACGTACTGGAAAATATTCAGAAGGAAGTTGATTTAAATTTTAAGAGGTTGGAGAATTTTGCTGAAGCCGGATGCAAAATCTAATACAGCCTTTTAATTAAGCTTTGCCATTCACAAGTTTAGCCGATTCAGTCCATCCTATTTTCGTAA
>JABMRN010000034.1 GCA_013202515.1 Candidatus Omnitrophota bacterium
GCCGCCGATTGGCCTACTGGCAGCAATGCGCTACTATTACAGCGGCAACGTAAAACTGAATCTGGCGGTATTCATCTGTATCGGGTTTTTTGTCGGAGGGCTGCTGGGCGCCCATTTAGTGCAGAATCTTCCCGAGCCGGTATTAAAGAAGGTGTTCGGGATATTTTTGGCCTGTATAGCTGCCAGGATGATCCTGGGAAAATAAATGCAGAGAGGTAAGTCTTGAATTCTACACATTTTAAAGAAATAGATTATCCTATAGAAGCTAAGTTACAAAGCGCTCCCTATAAAATCCATAAATATTGGGGCAGAAAGCCTTGGAATATTGTTTCAGAATATATTGATAAATATACAAAAGAAGGCGATATTATTTTGGATCCATATGTGGGAGGAGGAACTACAGCGTATGAAGCGATTAAGGCTAAAAGAAAAGTCATTGCTTTCGATATAAACCCCGTAGCAACTTTTATAACAAGGTGCACGTTGGAATCAATAAACACGTTTGACTATGAACTTGAGTTTGAGAAAATAAAGAATGACATTAAAGATGAAATTGAGAAGTTATATTTTACTCGTTGTAAGCGTTGCGGCAAGAAAGCAGTCATAAAAGAAACAATTTGGCAAAGAGATGGCTTAAAAGAAACTCCTTTGCAGATTACTTATAGGTGTGTTTGTTCAAGATTAGATTTGGTAAAGAAGAAAGAGAAGATTGATAAGAAAGATATAGATTCTATAAGGCGTATTAATGAATTACCAATACCATTTTGGCATCCTAAATATATCGAAGTTCCACGCCATGTTAAGGTATATAAACCAACCAAAGAGACTAAAAGAGATATTCATCAATTTTTTACTCACAGAAACATTATTGCTTTATCTTATTTAAAGAACGCTATTGGAAGTATTCAGGATAAGTCTATAAAGAATATGATGCTTTATGCTTTTTCAGCATCCATTGCGCATAGCAGTAAGTTAATCTCTATAAAAAAGTGGAAAAAAAGAAGAGCGTGGCAAGGTTCTAGCTGGATTGTTCCTGGACTCTATGTGCTTAAACAAAATTGCGAAAGAAATGTTTGGTATAATTTTGAAATTAAGTTTCGAAAGATTCTGAAGACAAAATCTGAAAATTTTAATGATACCATCTTTTATAAACCCGCAAATAGCTACGAAGAACTTATGAATGGTAAAGGAACCGCTTGGATCGAAACGCGCCCAGCCGATAAATTAGAAGATATTCCTGATAAAGGAATAGATTTTGTTTTTGCTGATCCGCCTTACCATGAGGATATTTTTTATCTTGCTCAATCTGGAATTTTTGGCTCTTGGCTTGGAATGGGGAAAGAATTATCTGAAAGCAAATCTTCGGCGTTAGTAATTAAAGAAAATGATAATATCGCTGGTAGCAATGCATATTATGAAATGATTCAAAGTCATTTTTCTAAAATTAGTAAGAAAATTAGTTCTGCAAACAAGATTATAGTTGCCTTCGAAAGTTACGATCCCCGAAAATGGGACAACCTTATTAAATCAATTATGAGAGCTGGGACAAAATGTGAAAGTATAGTTTACCATCCACAGCCTGTAAGTTTTGGTAAGGCTTTCAGATACTCGCATAAGAAAAAATTTTCCAAGCCGCCCATACTCGGAACATATTATATGAGATTGGTACCTGAAACAAATATGGATTCGGCGAGCCTGGATAAGAAATTATGTTTTGAAACAACAATTAATCAGAAGATAATGTCAATTCTTCAGCAAAGGAACGAAACTACTTCTCTCTCTGTTATCCTGAAATATCTTTACTGCGCTTTACCAAAGGAAAAGATTATTACAATGCAGCAAAGTCTTGTTGAAAAGATAAATTCAATTTCTAATGCAAGTTTTATTATTAAAGACTCGCAGGTAAGTATGAAATCAGGAAATATTCCAAGTTCAGGAAAATCTTTAAGTGAACTTGTTAAAGAAAGAATAAAAAGGATAATTGTACAAGAAGGCGAGGGGCGATCTTCTAAAATTAATAATTTGGTTGCTCCATTCTTTGTAAAAGAAAAAAGTATCGATTACTCATATGTTGGTGATAAGATTCACGAGCTTAAAGAAGAGGATTATCTGGGTTATTCCAGGGAGAAAGTATATTCTCCTTCAGAAAAACTTATTAATATGGGAATCGAGCGCGAGCACGCGCTATTTTATTTACTAAGGATTGGAAAAAAGTTTGGATTGGGAGTTTGGATTGGTGAGAAATATCATGATACAAAACTCGATGTAGAAAATATTGCAGATTTATATAATGCTGATAAGAACAAAGCGAAAGCTCTTCTAAAGGATCGCAAGCTGTATAACGAGTTGGATGTTATATGGATAAAGAAAAATAGACCAATTTACCATTTTGAAATACAAGAAGAAAACGAAAAAATCTCTAGGAAAGCGATAGAGTTTTCAGATGAATTATCGAATAAATTTAGCGGTGTTCGTCGAATAATAATTGGAAGCAATCGGCTATGTGATCTTATTAGGACCCAAAAGAAGGGATGGGGATACTGGGATTGCTTAACTTTTAAGGACCTAGAATATTATTACTCAAAAGAAGAAGAATCTATATCTAATATTTCTTCTTTGGATAACTTCAAGGAAGAAAATAAAATTTTTCAAGAGATCGGAAAGGTTAGATTTAAGTCTACCGATTATAAGACAAAAAAAATAGGAAAAGAGGCAAGGCATTGTACGCTTAACTTCTTAAGCCCCAAGATTACTAAAATTATAAAACCAGGTCAGTTTATTGCATTATTATGTAATCCAAACGTAGAAATTGAAAGGAGGGGGCTAAGTCTTGAGAAGATGACGGGCTATAATAATTTTAAGATTACTTCATATAAAGACTTATTTCTTTTGAGGCGGCCTTTTAGCGTACATAGGATTTATTATATGGGATTCAAGAGAAAATATCTCAAAAGAAACGATGGTATCCCCGCCGACTTTCTTGATTTACTTAAAGGCGGATATAAGGATAGCTTCGATGTATTATTCAAAATTGCAGGAAGAGGAACAGAGCGACTGGCGCAAATGAAAATTGGTGAAAAAATATCCATATTGGGTCCTTTGGGAAACGGCATTAACGTTGTTCCACTGAATACTAAGGTTGCTTATTTAGTGGCTGGCGGAATTGGCATCGCCCCTTTATATTCAATAGCTGAACGCTTGAGATGGTTGGGGATTAAGGTAAAATTAATTGCTGGAGCAGAAGAAAAGTTACCTCGTAATAGGACTCATGTGGATCCATCTGTGGAGGAAGGATATAAGGATAATAGATATTCCTCATTAACCACAGAATTTAAAGAAATAGGGTGTGAAGTTCATACAGTTCTCGCTTCTCAAGAAGAGAAAACTGCGGTTGTGAAACTCGAGAGAGTAATAGAGAGAGATAAACGAAATAAAAAACTGGATGCAACAACTACCCGCATATATTCTTGCGGGCCTTGGAGCATGTTAAAGGGCGTAGCAGAAGTCGCAAAGTATGAAAATATTGAATGTGAAATTTTGTTAGAGAAAAGAATGGGTTGTGGTATTGGTACTTGTCTTTCTTGCGTCTGCGATGTCTATAAAAGAAAAAACGGACAATATAGCAAAGATATCGTTCACAAAAGAGTGTGTTATGATGGGCCAGTTTTTAATTCGAAAGAAGTGAAATGGTAAATTTTATGGGAGAAGATAATGTTATATGAAAATCTTAGGGTAAATTTAGCAGGATTAGAATTACGGACTCCAATCATTTTAGCTTCTGGAGTGGCAGGATACGCTATTGAATATGGAAAGTTGAAAGATATTGATTTTGCTATGATTGGAGGCATAGTTTTAAAAGGAGTAAACCTTGAAGGCAAGAAAGGCAATGTGGGTTCTCGTATTGTTGATTCGACTATAGGCGTGATTAACTCTATAGGATTAGAGAATCCCGGAGTCGATATATTAATACAAGACATTTTACCAAAAATTCCAAAAACGACTCGTTTGATTGCTAATATATTTGGAGACACTGTTCAAGAATACGGTCAAGTCGCTGCTAAATTGAACAATGTAAGTGAAATCCATGCTCTCGAAGTCAATATTTCCTGCCCCAAC
>JABMRN010000035.1 GCA_013202515.1 Candidatus Omnitrophota bacterium
AAGTGAATAAAAAAATAAAAAGAATAAAAGGAGGAAGAAGATAATGCGAGAAGAGGATATCAGGTTATCATCATTGCATGAGAAAGAAGAATCTTTCGGAAAGGAGGCCCTTGCCCAGGCCTACGAGAAGTCAATCATAAAAATGGAGATAGGGCAGATCCTAAAGGGTAGGATAGTTGAAATAACTGCCAAAAGCGTTCTGATAGATATAGGTTATAAATCAGAGGGTTTAGTGCCGTTGGGAGAATTTACCAATCCCAAGGAGCTTAAAGTGGGAGATGAGGTAGAGGTCTTTCTTGAAGCCAAGGAAAACGACGACGGCATGGTAGTGCTCTCAAAAGAAAGAGCAGAGCGAAGCCAGGGATGGGAGAACATCATTTCTAATTTCCGGGAAGGGGACAAGATAGAGGGTACGATTTCCAAGAAGGTTAAAGGCGGATTCATGGTTGATATAGGCCTTGATGCCTTTTTGCCAGCGAGCCTTGCAATGCTGCGAGAATTCGGAGGCCCAAACAGCATACTTAGCAAGAAGCTTATGTTTAAGATCGTGAAGATATCAAAGCCCAGGAAGAATGTTGTTCTTTCACGGAAGGATTTCTTGGCCGAGGAGAGAGAGGTATCCAAGAAAAAGGTTTTTGATACGCTCAAGAAAGGGGATCTTCTCAAAGGAATTGTAAAGAACATTACAGATTTCGGTGCCTTTGTCGATGTTGGCGGTGTCATAGGACTGCTTCATATAACAGACATGAGCTGGGGTAGGATTGCGCATCCTAGCGATGTTGTATCCATCGGAAGTGAAATCGAAGTTGTTGTTCTTGATTTCGACAAAGAGAAGATGAAGATTTCACTTGGTTTAAAACAAAAGACCGAAAACCCTTGGGATAAAGTGGATGAAAAATATAAATCAGGCGAAAAGGTTAAGGGTAAGGTCGTTAACCTAATGCCATATGGTGCTTTCATTGAACTTGAGAAAGGCGTCGAAGGTCTAGTTCACATATCCGAGCTTTCCTGGTCGAAAAAGCACGAACATCCGAGCGAACTGTTGACATTAGGCCAAATTGTAGAAGTGATGGTTTTAGATACGGATAAAAGCAGCAGGAAGATATCGCTTGGGGTCAAACAGCTTGAAAAAGATCCATGGAAAGGTATAGAGAAAAAATATAATGTAGGGGAGAAGATTAAAGGTAAGATTTCCAGTATTACTGATTACGGGATTTTTGTGGAATTGGATAAAGGTATAGATGGCCTTGTTCACGTATCCGACATTTCCTGGACGAAAAAAATTGCCAATCCAAAGGATGTTTTCAAGAAAGGTGATGATCTGGAAGTCATAGTTCTTTCCGTTGACGAAAAGAACAGGCGTGTCGCTCTGGGCATAAAGCAGCTTGAGCCCGATCCTTGGGATGAAATTTCAACGAAATTTGCGCCTGGGATAGTTGCAAAAGGTAAAATTACAAACATCACGAATTTCGGTGTTTTTGTGGAGATAGACAAGGATCTTGAAGGTCTTCTTCATGTTTCTGAAGCGGGAATGGCCCCAGATGAGAAGTTGGATTTAAAATTCAAAGTAGGCGATGAGATCGACGTACGCGTACTGCGTGTCGACGGTGTACAGAAAAAGATTGCATTGTCGCGCAAGGATCTCTAAGGAGGCTGTAATTTCGGTAAGAGGTGGAAAGATATGAAGTCTCTAGAGCAGCAGTTAGAAATAATTAAAAGAGGCACAGTCGAGATCATTCGGCTTGACGAGCTAAAGCGGAAACTCGTGGTGTCCATCAAGAAAAAATCACCCCTCATAATTAAGGCTGGGTTTGATCCCTCAGCCCCTGACATTCACCTAGGGCATACGGTGCTTTTACGAAAGATGAAGCATTTTCAGGATCTTGGGCATAAGGTTTTCTTTCTTATAGGGGATTTTACTGGAAGAATTGGCGATCCTTCAGGTCAATCAAAGACAAGGGAACCGTTAAGCAAAGAAGAAGTAATAAAAAATGCCAGGACATACGAGAGGCAAATCTTTAAAATTTTAGACAGAAATAAAATCGATGTTGTTTTTAATAGCACCTGGTGCGATAAGCTATCGATAAGCGATATGTTCGACCTGGCGTCTAAATACACCGTTGCCAGAATGCTCGAACGGGACGATTTTCTAAAACGTTATAAAAACGATATTCCCATAAGCATTTCAGAGTTTCTGTATCCACTTATACAAGGATATGATTCCTGCGTGATGAAGGCGGATATTGAGCTGGGTGGTACAGATCAAAAATTTAACCTTCTAGTTGGCAGGAACCTTCAGCGCGATTTTAATCAAGAACCACAGGTTGTTATTACCATGCCGCTTTTAGTGGGCACTGACGGGGTTAACAAGATGTCAAAATCACTCAATAACTATGTGGGAATTGATGAAAAACCCGGCGAAGTGTTCGGAAAACTGATGTCGATTTCCGACGAACTGATGATGACATACTATGAATTGCTTACTGACGAAGACCTTGATAAAATAAATAAAGACTTAAAAAATGGTAAGCTTCATCCGAAAAAAGCAAAAGAGAATCTCGCAAAGATAATAGTCGAGCAATATCACGGAAAAAAAGCAGCTGTGGATGCATGCGAGTCCTTTGAAATGGTTTTTGCAAAAAAAGACACCCCGAAAGAAATCCCCATTTTCAAATTCAAAAAAGTTAAGATTGATATCCTGACTGTTATGAAGGAAGCAAGCCTTGCACCTTCATCCAGTGAGGCCAAAAGGCTTCTTTCTCAAGGTGCTGTAACTGTTGACGGTAAGAGCTTAAAAGATCCAAAGTCAGAAGTAACATTAGACAAAAAAGGCAAGATCGTTAAAGTTGGCAAAAGAAGATTTGCTAAGATTGTCAGAGAATAAAACTTAAGTTCGAAAATGACCCTTAAGCTTCAGATCATCGGAATCCTCGATTTTATCATTCAGAAGATCTCAAAAT
>JABMRN010000036.1 GCA_013202515.1 Candidatus Omnitrophota bacterium
AAAAGATTTTTATAATTTTTCTTAGTTTTGCTTTTTTTGTTCCGACTGTTGCCGCGGCCCGGAATAATGTTAATAAAAAACTTAACATGCTAAGGGTGTGTGTTGTAAACGACAAGCCATCCATTTACCTAAAAATAAAGGGCCCATACACCATAGAGACGCTTCATACCAAACAGATAATCGAAAAATCCAAGAGGTCTCTTGGAACATCAAAGGTTGTGCCTACAAATAGCGGCCTCGAAATCGGAGATAAAACGTTTTCCGTATACGGTATAAGGATAATACCTACGGTGGGAGCAAATATATACATCGACAAGAGAAGGTTTCGCGGGGTAATAGATATCATACGGACAAAAAAGACAAAGCTTCTTGTTATAAATCACATAGATGTTGAGGATTATTTATACGGTGTACTATATTATGAAACACCACATTACTGGCCGATGGAAGCACTTATGGTTCAGGCTATAGCGGCCCGTACCTTTGCATTATACAGAAAAGAAGAAATGAAAAAGGCTGATTACGATTTAACAAGCGATGTATATTCGCAGGTTTACGGTGGACAGCGAGGGGAGAGATGGCGTACCAAGTGGGCGGTAAATCTTACTAAGGAAAAGGTTTTGACTTATAACAGAAAAATCTTTCCGACTTATTTCCATTCGATTTGCGGCGGTCATACCGAAGATGCTTCAAATCTTTGGACAACAGATCTTACTCCCCTCAAAGGAAGAAAATGCCCATATTGTAAACGTACGAGGCGCTTCAGTTGGAAGGCGATGTTTTCATATAAACAGATGGAACAAAGGCTAAACGCCTACGGCATAAAATGTAAAGGCGTCTCATATATTTTAGAGGGAAAGCGCAACAAGTCCGGACGTCTAACAACAATACGCATAAAGGATTCTAATGGTGTAATAGACATACCCGCAAATAAGTTTCGGCTTGCATTGGGACCTGCCATGATACGAAGCACCAATTTTACTATAAAGATTACACCTAAAGGCGTCCTTTTTGTTGGAAAGGGCTGGGGTCACGGTGTGGGTATGTGCCAGTGGGGTGCGTTCGGTATGGCGCAAAGAGGCTATGACCACGATCAGATTTTATACTTTTATTATCCGGGTACAAAAATAGAAAAACTTTAATAACAGGAATTTATATAAGATGAAGGCAAGTATATCAAGATTACTTTTAGTAGCATTGATTGCCATACTATATTGTGGGTGTTCGCCCAAAATCAGCCAAAGAGATATAAGGAAACAGCTTGATAATGCGTACGTAAGCATTGAAGAAGGTCATTATAAAGAGGCAGCTTCCATCTACAAGAGCGTTTTAAGGACAGATATAAAGAACAAGGAAGCGCTTTTGAATATCGCTTATGCCTATAATAGATTAGGTGCCTACTCAAAGGCGCTCAATTTTTATAAAAAGATTAACTCGTTATACCCGTATGAATTAAAAGCTGTTCTAGGTGCATCTGATTGCCTTCGGGGATTACATAAAGACGAAGAGGCTGTTGCTAATCTTGAAAAGGCCCTTCCTGCTTTCAGCAATAGGCCGCAAATTTATCTAGAACTTGCAGGATACCTGATTAGGTTCAAGGATTTTAAAAAAGCAGAGAGGCTACTTAAGAAGGCTATTGGAAAATTTCCGGATAATGAAAGAATCTACATAAGCATGAGCATTGTTAAGGCATATCGAAATAAAATGCTTGAGTCTTATTCATACGCAAAAAAGGCAGAGGCGATTAATCCCCACAACCGCGACGTTATTTCATTAATGAAGGTATTGGAAAGGATTAAAGCAAAGCCGGTCCTTGATTACTGGGAGTATTCCGAAAGCGAAAATAAAGAATTTGACAGCATTATGAAGGATTTAATGTCTGATCCTTCAGGAGTCTTAAAGCGATGATGAAGTTATCCGATTTTAATTATACGCTGCCTAAAGAATTAATAGCACAGTACCCTTCCGAAAGACGCGGGGATGACCGCCTGCTTGTCATTGACAGAAAAAAGCTATCTTTTGAAGAAAAGAACTTCAGTGATATTTATGATTTCTTTAAAAAGGACGATTTACTTGTTCTAAACGATACTAAGGTGATACCGGCGCGGCTTTTCGGTAAGAGAAAAACTGGCGGCAAGGTAGAGATTTTTATAATAGATATGTCTAAGCATCCCGTTGAGGCCCTTGTGCGTTCTTCAGGAAGGATAAAAGAAGGGGAAGAAGTTATTCTAGAGAGTGGGGATAGGGCGAAGATTTGCGGCAAATCTAAAATCGGAAGACTAGTAGAATTTAATAAGCCCGTCAGCGAAATATTAAGCTCTTGCGGGCACGTTCCGCTTCCGCCTTATATTTCAAGGGCAGATGAATCAAGCGATCTTGATAGATATCAGACTATATATGCTGCTAAGGAAGGCGCAACTGCATCACCGACTGCAGGGTTGCATTTTACCAAAGATATAATCGATAAACTTAAAGAAAAAGGCGTAAAGACTGCGTTTGTCACATTGCATGTAAGTTATGGTACTTTTGCACCGATAAAAGAAGATGATCTAGAAAAACACGTAATGCACACCGAATATTACCGGATATCAAAGGAAAACATCGCTATAATAAATGAGGCACGCAACAGAAAATCCAATATATTTGCCTGCGGGACTACCACATTGAGGGTGCTTGAGACCTGTGCTGATAATATCGTGAATTTTATTCCACAGGCCTATAGTTACGGTGGGATGCAGTTTAATGGATTTGAAGGCTTTACAAATCTTTTTATCTATCCCGGTTATAGGTTTAGGATTACAAACAAGCTTATAACCAATTTCCACTTACCCAAATCAACGTTGCTTCTGCTTACCTCGGCATTTGCCGATAAGGATCTAATTTTTAAGGCATACGATTATGCGATTGGACAAGAATTTAAGTTTTTTAGTTACGGCGATGCAATGCTGATTCTATAAATTATGTCATTTACTTTACTGAAAAAAGACAAGACGACTGGAGCAAGGCTGGGAGTCCTTAAGACAGCGCACGGGGAAGTTCACACTCCTGTTTTTATGCCCGTGGGGACGCAGGCTACCATTAAAACGCTTACCAATGAAGAGGTATTAAGTGCGGGTACAGAGATTATTTTAGCAAATGCATACCACCTTTATCTTCGCCCCGGAGAAGATACTATAAAACGTGCCGGCGGCTTACATAAATTCATGTCATGGACAGGACCCATTCTTACCGACAGCGGAGGTTTTCAGATTTTTTCTCTAGCTGTTTTAAGAAAAATAAAGAAAGAAGGAGTAGAATTTAAATCTCATATAGACGGCTCCAAGCATTTTTTGACACCGGAAAAAGTCATACAATTTCAGAATCTTCTTGGTAGCGATATCATGATGCCGCTTGATGAATGTGTTCATTATCCGGTAAGCCGTGATTACGTGGAGGAATCCCTTAAGATTACTCACGATTGGGCAAGAAGGTCGAAGGCCGAACATGTTAAAGTAAAAGAAGCTGACAGAAAGCTTCTATTTGGTATTGTTCAGGGATCAAGCTACCTTGACCTTAGGAAGAGATCTGCCGAGGAGATTGCTGGAATTGACTTTGACGGATATGCCTTGGGAGGCGTAGCAGTAGGTGAGCCGCGGCAATTAATCCATGAGATTACAGAATACACCGCGAGCCTTCTTCCTGAAGATAAACCCCGATATCTTATGGGAATTGGAACGCCGCCTGACATGTTGGATGCGATTTCTGAAGGGATGGATATGTTTGACTGCGTTGTCCCTACAAGAAACGGGCGAAACGGCCAGGCATTTACCTCTAAAGGGGAGCTACAGGTTAGAAACGCTGCTTTCAAAAATGATATGCAGCCTATTGATGAGAGTTGTACCTGTTATACCTGCCTTAATCATACACGAAGCTACATAAGGCACCTTTTTAATACCGCAGAAATCCTGGGTTTAAGATTAGTTTCGTTGCACAATATCCATTTTTATGTTAAACTTATAGCGCTTGCTAGAGAGGCGATAGAGAAAAGCGAGTTTAAGAAATTCAGGGAAGAATTTCGAAAGAATTATAAAACAAAATCTAAATAACAGAGGAGGTATCAAATGTTCGAGGCATATGCACAGGCACAGGCACCCGGAGCGGCTCAGGGTAGTCCACTATTAAGTTTTCTACCGATTATATTAATATTTGTTATATTCTATTTTCTCTTAATAAGACCCCAGAAGAAACAACAACAAGAACATAGAAAAATGGTTTCTGCCTTAAAGAAAAACGATGAGGTTATAACCTCAGGCGGCATGCATGGAACGATTGTAAACCTTAAGGATAACTCTGTTGTTCTAAGGGTCGATGATAACGTGAAAGTAGAAGTTCAAAGAAGCGCCATATCTATATTAAAAAAGAAAAAAAGCGAATAATCGTTACTTATATCTAGGAGATTGGCATGAATAAAAATTCAAGGTGGAAGGTGCTTGCCATAGTTCTTGTTGTTGGATTTGCTATTTGGAAGGCGTATCCACCGCTTGATATTCATGATAAGAGCGGGAAGGTCGTTGAGAAGGGAAAGATTAATCTCGGCCTTGATTTACAAGGAGGGATGCACCTGGTTATTAGGGTTGATACCTCCAAATTAAAACCCGAAGAGGCCAAAGACGCCCCAGATAGGGCACTTGAGATCATAAGAAATAGGATTGACCAGTTTGGCGTTCTCGAGCCGCACATACAGCGTCAGGGAAAAGACCAGATAATTATTCAGCTGCCCGGTATTACTGATAGAGAAAGGGCTATAGAAATAGTAGGAAGGACCGCGCACCTTGAGTTCAGGCTTGTCTCGGACGATGCAGAGCTCATCAAGAAGGCGCTTGCGGGTGAAGAAGTAGCCGGTTATGATTTAAAATATTTAAAAAGAGAAAAGATAGCCGATGAGCCTATTCTTGTGGAGAAAAAAGTGGAATTAAAAGGGGATATGCTTGTTGACGCAACTACGGAATTTAGCCAAGAGACTTTTAACCAGCCGTACGTATCGCTTGCATTAGATAGTAAGGGAGGAGCTATATTTTCTTCCATTACGGGAAATAATATAGGCAAACGCCTGGCGATTGTTTTGGACGGTAATGTCTATTCAGCCCCCGTTATAAAAGAGAGGATACCTTCGGGTCGCGCTCAGATATCCGGAAATTTCTCAGTAGACCAGGCAAATGACCTTTCTATAGTCTTAAGGGCTGGTGCACTTCCTGCCCCTGTAGAAATCATAGAAGAAAGGACAGTCGGGCCTACACTAGGAAGAGACTCCATAGAAAAAGGCATAAAAGCAATTATGGTAGGAGCCCTTTTAGTTCTTTTATTTATGGCGGCCTACTATTTTATTGCCGGCCTTATAGCGGATTTTGCATTAATATTGAATATCATATTGATTGCAGGGGCAATGGCCTATTTTCACGGTACCCTTACCTTACCCGGCATTGCGGGTCTTGTGCTTACGATAGGTATGGCAGTAGATGCAAACGTTCTTATATTTGAGAGGATAAGAGAAGAAACGATCGTCGGAAAATCCATACGCGCTGCCATTCAAAGCGGATTCAACAGGGCCTTTCTTACGATTTTAGATTCGAATGTTACTACGCTTATAGCTGCACTTGTATTGTTTCAGTTCGGAACAGGCCCTGTCAGGGGATTTGCCACTATCTTATGCATAGGTATTGTTTCAAGTATGTTTACAGCGCTTGTGGTAACGCGTCTTGTGCTTGATTTCCTCACGACCGGTAATATGAAAATACATAAGCTACACATGCTTAGGCTTATAAAACAGCCGAAGATAAATTTTATCTCCTTTAGAAAAATAGCCTATGGTATTTCATTTGTTTTGATCGTATTAGGTATCTTTTCTTTTGTTAAGAGAGGGGAAGACAATTACAGCATAGATTTTACAGGAGGCACTATACAGCAGTTCAAGTTCAATAATCCTGTCAGCACCCAAAAGGTTAGAGATGTTTTAAAGGAAATTGACCTTGGGGCTGTCTCCATCCAGCGTTTCGGGAATGACAAGGAGATTATTGTCAGATCCTTTGAGATGGATCCCGAGAAGATAATAACCAAGTTTAACACCTCTTTTAAGCAAAATCCATTTGAGGTGATGAGGGTTGAAAAGGTCGGACCAAGCGTGGGAAGAGACCTAAGGGGCAAGGCAGTAAAGGCACTTCTTATAGCCATGGTGTTTATGGTTATTTATATTTCTTTCAGGTTTGAGTTCAGGTTTGCAGTTGCCGCAATAGTTGCTCTCTTACACGATGTTTTAATATGTCTGGGTGCCATAAGCCTTCTCAACAGGGAGATATCAACACCAGTCATTGCGGCCTTGCTTACCATCGTTGGTTATTCAATCAATGACACAATAGTAGTTTTTAGCAGGATAAGGGAAGACCGTAAGCTCATGAGGAAGGCCACATTCAAAGAGATAATCAATGCAAGTATAAATCAAACTCTTTCAAGGACGGTTCTGACTTCTGTGACAACCCTAACTGTTGTTGTCTCGCTATATCTTTTCGGGGGAGAGGTTATAAATACTTTTGCCCTCGTTCTTTTAATCGGTGTACTTGTTGGAACGTATTCCTCCATATTCATTGCAAGCCCGATATTGGTTGATTGGCCGTCGAAAAAGGTAAGGTAAGTGC
>JABMRN010000037.1 GCA_013202515.1 Candidatus Omnitrophota bacterium
AAATACGGGAGTGTATTCCTGTGGTTAAAATTTTTGCCTTCCTTGAACTAAAACAAAATTTGGCACTTTTCAAAGGCCTCATTTTATATTAGGAATGGTTCAGATACAATTCTTTTTTTATGTTTGAATTAACCAAATTATTACAACTTAGATTCCAAAAGTCAAGTTTTTTTATGATTCGAAGATTAAAACCTGATTTTTTGATTAAAATCGAAAAAATCAGGTTTATCTATTATTATTGTATAATGTTGATAATACACTTATTTTATTGAATACCAGCGTTTCTGAACCTATGAATACCATGATGCCCCCTTCGAATTTCGGGGTATACCTCCCTTCATTTATAAGATAAAACCTTGTGCTGAAAAGAATGTAAAAGAATGGTAAAAAATGTAAAAGATTGCAAAAGAAATAGTTACGAAAATACAAATAAAGAAAAGGGAATTTGGGCAACAGCCTGTTATTACTCTTCCTAAAACAGCTCCTTTTTTTTGATAGACTTCATATTTTTATATTTTTCTACTGCATCACGGCACGCATCAAAGGCAGAGTGACGACCATCGGCTGCAATAGCCGTTACCGCTATTACCTCCCCAACGTTAAGATTACCTATTCTACAAATAAATAACACATCTTCTATATCCCATTTCTCTCGGAGTTCTGCTTCTACTTGTCGCATTTCACCTTCCATGTCACCATCTGGAACAAATTGAATCCCTTTAGTTCTCTTACCTTCTGCTATAGGCTTCACCATCCCAAAGTGAATCATTACTGAACCAGAAACATCCTTAGAAATACGATTGTAAATTTCTTTAGGGTCTATAGGCTTTTCGGTCAACTCAATCATCTTTTCCTCCTTTAGTTAAAGTATTTAATAAATCTTAATCATTTATAATTTTCCTAACTGGATAACTCCACTATTTTCATATTATACAGAAACTGGATAATATCAAATGATACAAATTGCTGCTGATATACAGATTCCCTTTGGTGCCTTCTTAAAAATATTTGTTTACACTCAGCCAAATAACAGTTTAGAGAGTATAATAGAATAAAAAGAGTCATCTGTTTAAAAGGGTACATTATCATTTATATAGTTTAACAATTGTAAGAAATTAAATGAAAATATCTTTTAATTCAGGAAGTATAGAGATCATGAAGCCTTATAAACCCGCTCGATAACATTACAAATTGAATATTATTAAGTTAGAAAACTATAATAAAATCCTTTAAATTGTCAAATTATTATTGATATATTTTACTTTTTTTGATAGTTATATAGAAAACCATTTAATATCTTGTTATAATTTTCTAGATTTAATTTAATATTCTGGCAATATGTTTGTGAGATGAGATATATATTTAATATTACTTTGAAAAAACTATATTATACCAATGGCATAGTAATTGCCACAATTTGCTTAAAAGGTGGGGTTTTATGATAAATTTTCTATTAGTTAATTCCAAACTATCATCATTCTCTGAAATGAACGATTATTTTAATGAAAAAAACGACATCTCAATTGATGCTGCATCTTCAGGAGAAGATGCTTTTAAAATAATAAATAGTAAAAAGATTGACTTAATTATTGCTGATAACCAATTAAGTGATATGAGTGGTATAGAGTTCGTTAAAAAATGCATAACAATAAATTTTATGCTAAACTGTGTATTAACTGGTACAAAAAGCCCAGAACAGTTTCATGAAGATACCGAAGGTCTGGGAATTCTGATGCAGATTCCTCCAAAACCAGGTAAAGATGATTCAGAAAAGCTATTGCAATACTTTAATAAAATACAAAAAGATATTCTAAATTTAAAAAAATAAAAGGGGGTTAAAAATGGAAAATGGCAAAATTGCAGTCCCATCTAATGGCGAAGGTGGTCTTGAAGGTACAAGAGCAGGACATTTTGGACATTGTGATGTATTCACATTTATTGACGTTGAAAATAGTGAAATCAAAAAAGTTACAACATTAAATAATCAGGAACACTCTCAGGGTGGATGCATGGTACCAGTTAATTTACTGGCAAATAACAATGTAACAGCATTAATAGTTGGCGGAATTGGAATTCGCCCTCTTATGGGCTTTAAACAAGTTGGCATTGAAGTCTATCACGATGATACCCGCTCTGATATAAAGCCCGTTGTAGAGGATTTAATTGCAGGTAAATTATCAGTAATCAGTGACAATCAGGTTTGTGGTGGTGGCAACAGATAAAACTGAAAGGACAAACTATGAAACTTGCAATTACATCAAAAGGTAACAATCTGGAATCAGAAGTTGATCCACGTTTTGGAAGAGCTGCATATTTAATAATTGTTGATTCAGAAACACTCGAATTCATGCCTCTTGATAACTCTGAGGGGCGTAATGCACTTAAGGGTGCAGGAATTCAAGCTGCGACAATGATAAATGATTATAAAGCGGAAGTATTGCTTACAGGACATTGTGGCCCGAATGCATTCAAAACATGTGCAGCTGCGGGTATAAAAGTGGTTAATAATGTCAGTGGGACAATTCAAAATGCAATTAAAGATTTTAATGAAGATAAATTCACTTATGCTGATAATGCAGACACTAAAGGTCATCTATAATTTAAAAACGCGGTTGCATAAAAAAATATTTTTTATATAATTATAGGAGTTACCGAAAATTAACTTGAATTAACAAAAAATTGGGTGAGAAAAAATAGTTTAATTATTTTTTTGAAAAATTCAAAGGTCTCATTTAATAACCAATAGAAAGGATGTGAGAAAAAGGTTGAAATGATAAAAAAGGAGGCTCCGTTCCACTTATTGGAGTCCGGATGGGAGTATGAAAAGGGTCTCGAAAAGGAATGGGTCCAGGAAACTAAACCAAGATCAAACCTATAACAATTCTTAAGGAGGATAAACCAATGATCAAACGTATAGCAATAATTATGACCGTAGCATTCGTGTTCGCAACTCTCACAGGAGTTGTATTTGCCGCTGACCAAATCCGAGATCAAAAGAAAGATCAGCTACGAGATGGTTCATGCCAGGACTATACAATAGAGAATGATGCAATGCTTATTTTAGCTGACAACAAGGATAAAACAAGAGACAGGAAAAAGGACGGTTCATGCCAGAACTACACAACAAAGAATGATGCAATGCTTATTTTAGCTGACAACAAGGATAAAACAAGAGACAGGAAAAAGGACGGTTCATGCCAGACTTAATTCAGCCGTCGTTACCGACTTTTTTTGACCTTTCGTGAAGTTTTAACCGAAAAGGTTTACGTCCTTGCAAAGCGAGCATTAAGCCAAGCACTCTCTGCCCCCTGACTTCTGACCTCTGTCCTTTACCCTCTGCACGAACATCCCCCTGCAGGGCAAGCGCTGCGGCCTATCGGCCGGAAGGGAGGGCGGGACGGACCTTTATCACCGACGCTTTGCGGATGTGAACCGTTCCCGGTTTTGCGCCTTTGGGCTTGGTGACAAAGCGGGCCTTGGTGCAGGAAACAGCGATAACGCCGCCGTTTCTGGCCTTGCTGTGGTATGCAGAGACAGCCGCGGCCATTTCCAGTATCTTCCGGTCCGGATCCTGGCCGGGTTTTGACCGTAAAATGACGTGACTGCCGGACATGCCGCGCACGTGAAACCACCAGTCGTCAGGACCGGCGATCTTGAGACTCAGCCGGTCGTTGTCCGCGTCGGTTTTGCCGGCCATCACCGTCCAGTCTCCGGGCAACATATAGGTCGAGACCTTTGCATAA
>JABMRN010000038.1 GCA_013202515.1 Candidatus Omnitrophota bacterium
ACTAAATGTCCGTTAAATTCCGGACCGTCAACGCAGGTAAACTTGACCTCTCCACCAACCTTTACCCTGCAGGTACCGCACATGCCTGTAGCATCCACCATATTAGCGTCAAGAGATACAAGTGTCTTCACGCCGTATTTCTTAGTGAACTCACTTACAACCTTCATCATAATATCCGGCCCTACACAGTAAACAAGGTCAATGGATCCTTTCTTTAAGATCTCCTCCAATGGTAACGTAACCAGGCCTTTTCTTCCGTAGCTTCCATCATCCGTAGTAACAATAAGCTCGGGAACAAATTTACGCAAATCCTCTTCTAGAATAATAAGCTCACCGCTTCTTGCGCCGATAATCGCAAGAATCTCGTTTCCTTTAGATTTTGCGTATTCGATAACGGGCAGTATCTCTGCGACACCTACCCCGCCTCCCACAAAAACAACTCTTCCCGCTTTACCAAAATCTGTTTCTTTGCCAAGTGGTCCTATTAAATCGGAGATTGAATCGCCCTCTTTCAATAATGCGAGTTCCTGCGTTGTCTTACCTGCTTCCTGAAAGATAATCGTTATAATGCCTTTTTTCGGATCCTTCTTAACAACTGTAAGAGGTATACGCTCGCTTCTTTCTCCTATGCGTAAAACTATAAACTGACCAGCCTTGGCCTCTTCTGCAATCAAAGCCGCTTCTATTTTAAAAAGCGTCGTTACGGAATTAAGCTTTTCTTTCTTAACTATTTTAAAACCCATCGCCTATTATCTCTCCTTAAGCTTTGCTTCTACCCTCTCTATTGCCAGAGCCTTACCTGTTTTCTCATCTACATCTACAATGACACCATTTAGTCGAATATCGCCTTCTGCCATCTCAAAGCGAATAGGTATCTCAGTAATAAAACGGGTTAATATTTGCTCTTTTTTTCTTCCTATGACACCGTCAAAGGGACCTGTCATGCCGGCATCCGTTATATAGGCAGTGCCTTCGGGTAATATCTTTTCATCAGCTGTTTGTACATGGGTGTGCGTGCCTATTAGTGCGCTTACCTTTCCATCTAGGTGCCATCCAAGTGCAATTTTTTCGCTGGTTGCCTCGGCATGAAAATCCACAACAATAATAGATGTTCTTTCTTTCAGCTTTTTCACTTCTTCCGCTACTGTTCTAAAAGGACATTCAAGCGGTGACATGAAGACCCTGCCAGCAAGATTTACTACTGCGATTGTAAAGTTATTTTTTGACTTTACCACTGTCGATCCCCAGCCCGGGGCCTCTTTTGGGTAATTCAAAGGCCTTAATAAATTTCTAGACGTGGCAATATAATCCATTATCTCCTTCTTCTTCCATATATGATCGCCACTTGTCAAAACATCAATACCATAAGAAAGAAGTTCCTCCGAGATAGCAGGAGTCATTCCACTTCCTCCGGCAGCATTCTCGCCGTTTGCAACGACAAATTCAATATTCTTTTTTTTAACCAAGCCGGGCAATAGTTTTTTCACAGCCTCTCTTCCTGGTCTTCCGACTATGTCTCCGACTAGCAATATCTTCATGTGAATATCCTTTTTTGTCGCTACTTAGCGTATTCCACTGCCCGCGTCTCCCGTATAACGGTTACTTTGATCTGCCCGGGATAATCTAAGCCCTCTTCTATTTTTTTCTTTATATCCCTGGCAAGCAATGTTGCCTGGGTATCATCTATCTTGTCCGGATAAACAATAACGCGAATCTCCCTTCCGGCCTGGATAGCATAGGATTTTTCAACGCCGGGTAAAGCGTTTGCAACACCCTCCAGCTTTTGCAATCTTTTTACGTATGCCTCCAACGATTCTCTTCGGGCACCGGGCCTTGTAGCACTTATAGCATCTGCTGCCTGTACCAAAACGGCAAGAAGCGTCCTCGGCTCTACGTCATTATGATGTGCCTCTATGGCGTGAATAACGGTTTCCGATTCGCCATATTTTCTTGCGAGATCCCCGCCGATTTTGGCATGCGTACCCTCTACCTCATGACTTATTGCCTTGCCGATGTCATGAAGAATCCCTATGCGCCTTGCAAGCGTCTCATCAAGCCTCAACTCACCGGCTATAACGCTCATAAGATAGGCAACTTCTTTGGCATGTTGAAGAACGTTCTGTCCGTAACTAGTTCTATATCTTAGCCTACCTAGAAGTCTTACTATTTCGGGGTGTACTCCGTGAAGCCTAAGATCAAAGAGTGTTTTTTCACCCTCTTCCTTTATCTGAACATCCATCTCTTTTCTTACCTTTTCAACGACTTCTTCAATGCGGGCGGGATGTATTCTGCCATCTTCGATAAGCCTCTCTAAGGCAACTTTGGCAACTTGCCTTCTCATCATGTCAAAGCCCGATATTATAACGGCCTCTGGCGTATCATCGATTATTACATCGATGCCTGTTGCCGTCTCAAAGGCCCTTATATTACGGCCTTCTCGTCCGATAATACGGCCCTTCATGTCTTCGGAAGACAGGTTAACAACGCTAACCGTGGTCTCAACGGTATGGTCAGCAGCACACTTCTGTATGGCAAGGCCTATTATCTTCCTTGCCTCTTTATCTGCCTTTTCCTTTGTCTCATCCTGAACCTTCTTTACGATGCCTGCCGATTCATGTCTTAAATCCTCTTCCATGCGCTTTAACAATATACGTCTGGCCTCATCTCTTGACATGCCGGATACCTTTTGAAGCTTCTCTTTCTCTTCGTGAAGAAGCCTATCAAGATCTGATCTTTTCTTGTCCAAATCCTTATGCTTCTGTGCTAAATAACCCTCTTTTTTTGCAATATCCCTTTCTTTCCTGTCAAGGATATCAACTTTCCTATCGATATTTTCTTCTCGTTGAATAAGCCTCTTCTCAAGTGCAAACAGTTCCTGTTTTCGTTCCTTGGATTCCTTCTCGAAATCCGCCCTCATCTTTAAGAGAAGGTCTTTGGCCTCAAGCTGTGATTCTTTCTTTCTGGATTCAGCCTGAATCCTCGCCTCCTCCAATATGGCCTTTGATCTTTCTTCGGCCTTCTTCACCTTCATCTTGGCAGTATATTTCCTCAGCATATAACCAATGTAGAAGAAAAAGAATGCGCCGAGAATACCGAAACCTATGTAAATCATATTTTGCATTTCCATGGTGCTTTGCCTCCTATCTATGTTAAGGGTTATAAGGCTTAACGCGTAGATAAAAATACTACTTAAGCGTAAAGTCTTACAACCAGTTGGTTTTTAATTTGTGATGACTCTTGAGACGGGAAAATCGTGTGATTCTTGTGGAAGGTAGCCTACTATTTGGAAGTCGAAACAAAGGCCTATCGTTTCTGTGCCGGGCGGCAGTTTTCTTAAAAATCTGTCGTAATAACCCTTACCTCTGCCCAAACGGTTATTCTGCTCATCAAAAGCAACTCCCGGAACAATAACTAAATCTATCTTCTCTAATGGGAACTCTTCAGGGCTAGAATCTTTTCTCGGCTGAAGTATCCCATAAGGGCCTAATTCCAAGTCAGTTATTGCGCCCTTTAGTTCTGACGCAATAATTTCTTTCGCTTCTCCAGTAATGTAGGGAATTACTACCTTTTTCCCATCTTCTAACGCGTCATCTAACATGTAGTGAGTGCTTACTTCCTCCTCTTTCGATACGTAAAACATCACAACATGCGCTTTTTTAAAGTCTTTTGAAGAAAAAAGCTTAGTCTTTATTACGTCGCTCTTATAGCTTTTTTCCTCTTTAGTATGCTCTTTAAGCTTTCCCAGGATTTCCTTCCTGGTTCTAGCCTTTATGCTGTATATCATTTTACAATAATTTAGCTCTTTTTGCCAGACTTTTTTAAGTAATCTTCAATAGCGGATTTGAGGGCCTCTTCTGCCAGCATTGAACAGTGCATTTTTATAGGAGGAAGGCCTCCCAAGGCCTCTGCAACGGCCCTGTTTGATATCTTAAGGGCCTCTGCAACGCTCTTTCCTTTAACAAGGTCAGTAACCATGCTTGAGGTGGCTATTGCAGCCCCACATCCGAAGGTTTTGAACTTTGCATCAATGATAACCTCATTTTCAACCTTTATATAGAGATTCATTATGTCACCACAGACAGGATTTCCGACCTTGCCTATTCCGCTTGCATCGGGAATTTCACCCACATTGTGCGGATCCCTGAAATGTTCCATTACTTTGTCGCTATAAGATTCCATTAATTAACTCCTTGCTTCCCGTGATAAAGCGGGGACATTTTTCTCAAGCGCTCTATGATAGGCGGAAGCACCTTGATAACATAATCGATTTCTTCTTCGGTGTTTTCTTTTCCAAGCGAAAATCTTATTGATCCTTGGGCAATAGCCGTATCCACGTGCATACTTATAAGAACATGGGAAGTTTCAAGACTACCAGAAGTGCATGCTGAACCGGTAGAGGCCGCTACGCCTTCCATGTCAAGATTAAGCAGTATCGATTCCCCCTCTAGATACTCAAAGCTTATATTCAGGGTATTGGGAAGTCTTTTTGTAGGATGGCCGTTTAATTTCGTAAATTTTATTGTTTTCTCTATGCCGTAATGTAATCTATCGCGAAGACGTTTTAGTTTTTCTGGTTCTTTTTTCAAGTTTTTTCCGACAAGCTCTACTGCCTTACCAAGTCCAACGATTCCAGGCACATTTTCAGTACCGGGGCGTCTTTTTCTTTCGTGATGACCACCTTGTAAAATGGGGGTAAGCTTTACTCCCCTCCTTATATATAAGGCACCAATCCCTTTAGGTCCATAAATCTTATGACCCGATAAAGAAAGTAGATCCACACCGAGTTTATCGACGTTTACCGGTATCTTGCCGACACCCTGTACTGCATCGGTATGGAATACAATACCTTTACTTTTTACAATCTTGGATATTTCTTCAATAGGCTCGATCGTACCGACTTCGTTATTCGCCATCATTATTGAAACAAGAATAGTTTTATCTGTAACCGCATCCTTTAGCGCATTTAAATCAACGACACCGAACTCGTCTACCGGAAGATAGGTTACTTTAAAACCCTCACCTTCAAGGAACTTGCATGGATTAAACACCGCGTGGTGTTCAATCGATGATGTTATTATGTGATTTCCTTTTGACTTTAAGGCATGGGCGACACCTTTGACGGCGAGATTGTCAGATTCAGTTCCTCCGCTCGTAAAAACTATTTCTTGAGAATCGTGGGTGCCCAAGAATTTATAAACTATTTCCCTTGCGTCTTCCACACCCATCCTGGCGGTCCTACCAAATTCATGAACGCTTGAGGCATTGCCAAAAGACTCCTTATAAAAGGGGAGCATTGCCTCTAACACTTCTGGGTCAACCGGTGTTGTGGCATTATGATCAAGATATATTCGCTTCATCTTTTCATCCCTCGCTAAATGCTATAAGTGAATTTATGATTTAATGCTTTTTCTTTTTGAAAACTTCCATCCTTTGCATACAGATCTTTAACTGTCACGGACTTTAAAACGCCTTCTATGCTTTTATTCAATTTTTGCCATAACGGCTTGGTAATGCATTTCTCGATTCTCTCGCATTTAAACTTCTTGCGGCTGTCAACACATGAAACTGGAGCCAGATTTCCCTCTAATACCTGAACAATATTGTATACCCTGATCTTGGAGGGATCCTTAGCAAGCACATAACCGCCCCGCGGCCCGCGGAAGCTTTTTACGATGCCTCCTTTTTTTAACCTATTTAAAAGCTGTTCGAGATATGAAGTAGGAATACCCTCTCTCTCTGATATTCCCGAAACAGAAACAGGGCCTTTTCTATATCTCTGGGCTAAGTCAACTATTGCCCTCATTCCATATTGGGTTTTTGTTGTTAATTTCATTTATACCTTAAGTCGCCTTGGTTTAAGCATCTTAGAATGATCTTTCGGCGGCCGGCTCTCCTTTAAAAGATGCAACTTATTTTTCTCCTTTAAGGCCTTATATATCAAGACCCATGCGCAGTCCATATCCTTGTCAACTTCGCACTTTCCTTTATTTTGTCCACCGCAGGGACCGTTTAAAAGAGCTTTGGGGCATCTGGTGATCGGACAAATCATATCTGTCAATTCTAATATGCAGTCGCCGCAGCCAGAGCATCGCTCGAGTAAGACGCCGTCTTTACAAACCTGTCCCATAAACTGGGTATCGCATCCTATGTGTACGGTCTTTTCAGAAAGAAAGTTATCTTTTACCGACTGGGCTCCTAGGCCGCAAGTCAATACCAGTATCGAATCGGCGCCATCTATGGCTTTTTTGTTCTCGCGAAGAGCGCTTCTTATCTGAGCAACAGTACAGGGGGCGTCAGGAATACAATATCCTGTCACGGCGTATCCTTTTTTTTCAAGGCTTGCTTTCATATCAAGGACTTCTTTTTCGCCACCAGTTTTACAAACTGTGGAACATTCGCCGCAACCGACAATGAAAACTGATTTTTCCCCTTCTAAAAACTTTATTATATCTTCGATATCTTTGCAGGTAGTTATTATCATGGTTTATCCTTCGTTTACCTACTTAACTCTGTCACATCCTTTACAAAAACTTCTTTAGATCTTGCGCCAATATATTTTTTGGCAATATTAAAATCCTTATCTATTATCACGGTAACCGGAATTGCCCGTATTGGGCCGTATAAACGGCTAACCTTTCCGTCATCCACTGCAACAGTAAATGTAAGATTATGTTTTTCGGCAAAACTCTTGACCTTTGGAGTGGGATCCCCTCCTACGGATATGGCGATAACCTCTACATCATTTTTGTATTCCTTAGAAATTTCGTTAAAGGCAGGCATTTCTGCGCGGCAAGGCGGACACCATGTGCCGAAAAAATTCAGGATTATCACTTTCCCTGAATAATCAGAAAGCTTTATTGCTTTACCGTTTATATCCTCCAACTGAAAATCAACTGCCTTTCCGAATGGAGTATTCCCAGAATAGGTATTACCGCAACCCAGCCCAAATAAGAGCAAGAAAGACACAAAAATTACTGCTAATTTTTTTCTCATATTAGCCTCCTATTAGAATTATTAGCCCAAAAATTATCAGGATAGCCCCTGCCAAGATATTAACTTTCTTAAGATGAGCCTTTATCTTTTTGAAATACAGTAAAAATGAATTCATCAGAACAGCTGCAAGGAAAAACGGAATTGCTAAACCCAGTGAAAATAGCGAGAGAAGCTCAAAACCCAATCTTAGGTTTGCTGTGGTTGAGGCATATACAAGTATCGAACCAAGCACTGGGCCTGCGCAAGGCGTCCAAGCAAGGGCAAATGTAGCACCGACCAATATAGAACCAATGAGCGTTACGCCGGTTTTCTTATAGGCTATTCTTTTCTCGTTTGTAAGAATTCCTACTTTTAACACACCCGAAATAACAAGGCCAAAAAATATTATAAGGATTGCTCCCAATCTTTTAAGAATCACCTGATATTCAAACAACGCCTTTCCTAGCACCGTAACAGTCAATCCGAGCAGAATAAAAACTATACTGAACCCTGCTATGAAAAGAAGTGCGTGTACGAGCGTCAAGAGACGAATCCTTTTCTTTTCAGAAAGTTCGGCTTCTCCGCTTAACTCCTGAAAAGAAACCCCAGTTAAATACGAAAGGTAGCTCGGTACAAGCGGGAGGATGCACGGTGAAAAAAACATCAAAAAACCTGCTGTAAAACTTACAACATAAGATATTTGTTCGGTTGTCTGCATTGGAATCCTATTGGTTATACAAATAATCTCCGCTTAAAGTCTCACTAAATTAGTCATAAATAGATACGTTTAAGCTTATTATATAC
>JABMRN010000039.1 GCA_013202515.1 Candidatus Omnitrophota bacterium
CCAAAAGAGATAGCAGATTTTTTCCGTGAGCGCGAAGGTATTTACGCAGGGGATCTTGCGAAGGCAGCCGAAGTCACAGAGGAAAAAGTAAGGAGAGGTAATTTTAATAAAGGTCATTTAAAATCCGGGACGAGACAAGAAAAACAGGAGGAAGATCCTGAAGCAATAATGGTTTCTATCTTAAACGAGCTCGGACAAAAGCAAGAAGTGTCTCCCCAAGCCCTATTTACACTCGTCCAGTCCAAAGTCCCTGAGTCTATGCAGGATTTAAGAGCCGCGCTTGAAAACTTAAGACCCCTCTCCGAACAAAAAGACGTAACTCAAGATCAAATATCAGATGCAATAGCTAAAGCGAAAGAAAAACACGACCTCTCCGAAGAAGAAGAGCACATCATATGGTTTGCCTTGACCGGTCCTGGGCAGGGGATGGACAAAGGCGAGGAGGGGGCGGAACGCGAAGAAGAACCCGCTTCAGCCGAAAGCAAAGATGAGCCATTATACGAAACACTGGATGGTTTGGGTATGACAGAGCTGAAGGAAAAGTTAAAAAGCGGCGACTTAAATTTATACGAAAGGGTTTCTTTGGCATTTCGTATTTTAAAAAATAATTTAAATATTCGAAGACAGGCAATAGATACATTAGCTGAAATCTTATCATTGGAAGAAGAAGGGAGCATGAAAGTGCTTGAAAGCAGCGTTGAAGGTATTTTAAGCTCAAAAGAGATGATCAAAAGTTTAATGGATAGATACACTAGAGATGAAGATGAAAGGGGAGCTGAAAATATGCGGAATATGCTAAAAGGACTAAACAAGTTTTTAGAGCAAGCGTCCGAAAGAGGAACGATTTCTAAGGAAGAATCAGAAAGGATTGAAGAGCTAGGAAAAACAAAGCGGAGAATTTTGATCAACTTATATAATGAGAGCATATTTGACAGAGAACTATTAGAGGCTGCACACAGGCTTTTAGTGAATGATAAAGCAAATTTTGCCCTATCTTATTTAATTTCTTCTTCTTGTAGATACCTGATGAAATCAGGCGTTGAAGAGGCTACGGCGTGGGGAAAAGAGCGTTTAATCATGATAATAGACAGAGAGAGCGAAAACGAAGATGATGAAGACGATGCAGTTGGTGCAATTGAGGACCTTATAACAGAGGGGGT
Source organism: Candidatus Omnitrophota bacterium (assembly GCA_013202515.1). GTDB lineage: Bacteria > Omnitrophota > Gorgyraeia > JABMRN01 > JABMRN01 > JABMRN01. The sequence continues at coordinate 1,161 of JABMRN010000039.1, forward strand.
GAAAGATCCGGCTATTATTAGAGGAATCCGGAGACTTTTAAAGAGTAAAGATTTGAGCAAAAGATTATGCGCTGTTCGCTTTATAATGGATTATAAGGCAGTGGATCTTTACGAAAGGGCAGATCTTGCATTAAGGGAGGTTTATGACGTGGCTAAAGAAGATCCTTATGGAGAAAAGGAAAAGGATAACAAAGACCGTCTGATCAGCATTGTCGGCTGGATAGGAAACTATCAAATTACTGAATTAAAGGATATATTATTAGAGCAGATGGGTTGTGAGGATGTATATTTAAGATTAAAAGTTTACAGAAGTTTAATAAGACTTAACTGTAAAGAGGAGGCAATTCCATCGATGATACAATTTATTTATGACAAAAGAATTAACAGGCCTTCTAGCAACCAATTAGAAACCAGAAATAGGATTGCGTTCTTCTTATTTGTAGATGAATGCGGGATAGAGTTTGATATTCCAAAAGAAGAGAGAAGAGAGATTGATGGTCTATTCGAAGCGGGTCATCCAGATGAAAGCATAGAAGGGATAAACAGGTTATTCGACGCTTCAAGCAGGAAAATGCTGTTAAAATATATTAATGAATTAATTAAAGAAGCTTCCGGCAGTGATAAAGAAACTGTTAAATTAATTTATGACTTGGTAAGTGGAGGTGAAAGAAAAACAATTGATTCCCTCACTGCTTGGATAGTTATGCCGGAAGACCCGAACCGAGTAGATCAAGTTTTAGATACGCTTAGGAAAAAGGGGTTATCGGATAGAGAAATAGGTCAGTTACTAAGAGGACTGCTAAAAATAAAAAAGAATATAGAAGGGTTCTCAGATGGTGACCAAGATGCTTCTTTCGATACCGCTTTCAGCGCAGGGGCGGGGGAGGAAGCACAGGCGACAACAAATCCCACAACCCAGCTCTTTGAAATCATCGAAGAAGCCGCGAACAATAGACGCGGCGAATTTGTCAACACGGCAAATGAGCTTATGTCTGCGGTTGCAGAACAACAGGACCTGGATGTTGAAATAGAAAAACATGTTCTGGATAAAGAGCAATCAACCACTGAATTAAAAGATCAGGTTGAAAAGATTATAGCTACTATTGATAGTTTGGATATAGAAACATTACCAGAGGATATGGCTTCGAGCGTAGCACAGCTTAAAAAAGACCTTGATCAGTTCGAAGCAGACAGCATAGTTAGCTCCATAATAGCGCTTGCAAGACGCGCTAAGAAAGAAGGCCAGAACCTCATAATAGGCCTTGAAACAGACTGGATTCCTGGCTATCAAAAAGGATCGCTCCAATATAACGCCATAAACTCACTTATCCTTGAATTAGGCTCTCTTGGTGATACATTACGCTCCCTTGGGCTGGATAATGTAGTAGTAGTGCATAGCAGTCAGGACGAATTGGCAGGCGATATATTAAGAGAAGCGGATAAGACATCTACAAAACTTTCAAACATAGTGGTTTTAGCATCCAATAACACTATTAATTCAGAAGCATTTCACTCTTTAAGAAGTACAGCATCCGACGAAAGGGCTTTCATTGCAGGCATAAATCCCTCAGAGCTTATAAAATTTTACTCACAGAACCAAGAATCAATGGATAAACAGCTCACTATACAGATAATGTCAATGCTTTCTATTGCTCTTGAGCTGGCCCTTGGAAAAGAAGCCCCGAACCTTCCTATCATAGCCACCTATGATAAAACCTTAAGAATGGTTATATTCCTACCAAAAGCAGTGCCTGTGGACTATCAGGAGCTACAGAAACGTTACAGGTTAAAGAAACTCGCGCTCCACTCTGCGTAAATACCGAAGGATGAGGGACCCTCCTTCGCTAAAGCTTCGGAGGGCAAGCGAAGGAAGAAGGACGAAGTAAAGAGGACGATATGAGCCGGTGTGAAAGCCCGGCTTTCACTCATTATTTTTCCCTTTTAGTCCCTTCTAATCCCATATTGCTACTCATTTATAACTTCTATTATTTCTTAGCATTCCATTTATTTTAAAATAATTTACAATAAAATCACTGTTTTTTACGTTTTATATAATAGAGGTGGAATCTGGTAGGTATATGATGGAAAAAGGACTGGGAACAAAAGATGAGGGACGAAAGACGAAGAAAGATAAAAGAGGAGGCTGGAAGCCGGTGAGAAAGTGCTGGCTATTTTTTTTAGTAGATAGACGTTGAATAGAAAAGCGAGGACTTAGAAAAAATTTGTGTAATATTTTTTGGGCATTTTCAAAATCTCTTTATAGTGGCTATTGAATATGCTATTAAATTTTAGTAAGCGGTTATCAAAACGAGGAAAACGGAATGAAAAGAAGTCTTGCTTTTTTGAACAGGTTTGAAACAACCAAAATTGAGTACAAGCAAGCAAATGATGCTTTGCCGCAAGATATCTGGAAGGGCATCTCAGCCTTTGCTAACACAAAAGGCGGAGTTATTGCTTTAGGGATTAAACAAGAGAAAGAAAAGGTAATCAAACAAGGGGTCAGGAATCCACAGAAGATAGTGGATGATTTTGTGTCAACGATAAGCGGGAAGTTTAATTTTTGCCCTGTAGTAAAGCCAGAAATTATAAAAGAGAAAAATAAATATTTTGTGCGTATTCAAATCGAAGAAGCATTGCGATATGAGAAACCAATTTATATAAAAGACGCCGGCCCTTCAAAAGGTGGTTACAAACGGGTTGGTTCGGTTGATCAGAAATTAACGGACAAAGATCTTCAGAGATTTTTCCAGGAACGATTAAGCTCTCCGGACGCTCAGACTTTAAAGGATGCAAAGGTCTCTGATGTCGACAAACAGACTTTGTCAATATATAGAAATCTACGCTCTCTTCAGAAGGAAGGAGCGAAAGATGTCTTATTAAAAAACAAAGATTTGCTAAAGGCATATAATTTACTTTCCCATAACGGAAAACATCTTACTGTTGCCGGGCTCTTGCTTTTTGGGAAAATCAACGCAGTTAAAAGATTCATTCCGCATTTTCGGATAGACGTTATTCGTATCAAAGGGACAGAATGGAGCAAAGACAAAGACCCATTTCTCTCTCAGGATTTTCAGGGTAATCTAATTTCATTACGCTCAAGGATTCTTGATACCCTAGACAAGTTCTTTCTTACTCCATTCAAATTAGGCAAGAATCTTACACGTGTAGAAAGCGACCCTTTTAAAAAAGCGCTAAGAGAGGCTCTGAGCAATCTTTTAATGCATCAAAATTATTTTCATCCTTCACCATGTCAAATACGGATTTACAACAACAAGATAGAGTTCTACAACCCGGGTTATTCTTTAAAAGATCCCGAGACGTTTGAAATTCCGGGTTCTGAACTGCGCAATAGCCTCATTGCCCCTGTATTCTACGATTTAGGCTGGGCGGAAACAAAAGGTACAGGTTTTAAGACTGAAATATTGGCCCTAAAAAAATTAGGTTTTCCCGAAGCTCGATGGATAAATGATGAGAAGAATGATACCTTTACGATACTTTTCCCATATCCAGCTGATCAAATTACCCCACAAGTCACCCCGCAAGTCACCCCGCAAGTCGAAGAGAGAGACAGAATAGCGAAAATATTAACTTTTTGCGAGAATCCACGGTCCTTAAAAGAAATGATGAGTTTCTTAGGCCTTAAGGATAGAAGAAATTTTATCGAACAAATTTTAAATCCCATATTAGAACAGAAATATATTGAAAAAACAATTCCCGATAAGCCTCGCAGCAGGTTTCAGAAATATGTTACTATTAAGAAAAGATAACAGACATTTATCGGACATATATACTAATCCGCGTCCGGGGGCAAGGAATATTTTGCATGAATCAAGCGCGGGCAGGCAAGATGGCTATCTTGCCTGACACTTCCAAAAAACTATGTAAAATGGAACTATAGATTCCAAATTGATATAAGTACCGTCTGCCAAGCGCGGGCGGCCGGAAGTGGCTGATTCTTACCCCCTTATCAATCCCTTATTACGACATACCACCAGACGCTTTACATATCTACTGATTTTCCAATAAGTTACAAAACAATGCGGAGTAAAGGCACCTTTTCCAACGAGAAATCCTGTTACACATTTTTGACAATTTTATTACATTACTGTGACAATAGATACCGTAAAATATGATATTATTATTAGATATATGGACACAGAAAAAACTCAAAACTCAAAAGTCATGGTTCGACAGGCTCACCACCCCTCGAATGGATTCGAC
>JABMRN010000040.1 GCA_013202515.1 Candidatus Omnitrophota bacterium
AGATATTACTTTAGTGTGACATCGTGCATAGGATGTTACGCTATAATATGGTTTAATGATATCAAATAAGTATAAATATAGGCTTTGGTTTAAGGCTATAGCAATAGGTTTAGTGTGTCTATTCGCGTTCAACAGCATTTCATGGTCCCGGCCAGAATCTACTCTTGCCGCACAGTCCCGGCTCAAGCCCTTCTTCGAAAAACACGGATTGGGCTTTCAGAATATTGCTACAGTAATTTATGCTGCAGGCGAGCTAAAGAATTTAATCACATCCGACAGTTTAAGAGAAGGCCAGATAGTGAGACTGAATAGCAAGCTCCAAAATCCTGACGTAGAAATAGAAAGGGAAATTAAGCAAGGTGTTTTGAAGTGTACGGGCAAGGAATACAGCTATGCTGTATTTCGCTTCAAGAAAGAGAACAAAACCATCCATGCGCTATTCCTCAAAGACCACGCCAATCTTACCCCTGAAGAGCTTAAAGAGCTTAGGATTACGGAGGAAGAAGTGTATCATCTCGATTGCCCGAGCTTGGAAGGGGTATGGTTTATTAACAATGAATTATCCCAAATTGGCCGTAAAGCTACAGGTAAAAAACCAGAAAAATTAACGGCTGAAGAAGTATTGGATCTTTTTCCTGCGTTTTTAATTCGGATGTTACCGGATGTTGATAGTGATGATTTATATGTTGACATTAACGCCTCATCTTTTACTCTCAAAACAGGTGATGTGGAATTGGCTTCTCTCAACCTTAGTTATGGTAAGCAAACCGTATATTTTATGTTATCTCTTGCGGAACCAATTCGAGGATTGGGTATCGGAAGTCTCTGGATTGACAACATACTTGTGCCTTACGCCAGAAGTTTAGGAGCAAAGCAGCTGGCTACCGACTTTGCTTGTAGCGATTCTGCTTATCACCATTTCATTGAAAAAATGCACTTTAAGATAACGACGCTTTCTGTGGATGACACGCAAGATTTTCATGGAATAATTCATCACCGCGGGTATGTTGATCTTTCAACTTATCATCCAGTAAACCATCTTGAAAATTTTGATCCAGAGATGTTCGCAGAAAAAGCCTACAAAAAGGTCCACAGAGCAAAGGTTTTTTCGAGATGGCACACCCGACTAAGCTCATTCGCATCTAGTATTAGGTACTGGGTGGAACGTCTTCATAAAAAAGAAAGCGGTAACATGTCCCCTAGAGAATATTGCATTTCTAGCGATGAAGTCGCTCTTATAGCAAATGGAAAGAGACCTGAAAGTCAGCTTAGGCAAGATACAATGCTGGCAAGGAGAGTTATTCAGCTTGCAGGAATGACTGAAGGGATGTCTCTCGTTGAAAAATATAACATTTATAGCATGATTTTAACAAGAATGGAAAAATCTTTAGATGATGGATTTAATCCACTGGATGCAGTAACAGCCGAACAGATACATACCGAGAATCTAAAGCATATGCCTGCTATCCCGGACAAGACCATCCTATGCCATATAGTAGCGGATTCGATACTTCCTGATAAACAAAAAGGCATGCTAAAAGGGCTTGAGCAGGATATGAGAAAAAGAGATGACTACATTGAGAAAGTAGCTTCACTCTCAGTCAGCGATCCTGGTAATCAGGAAGAATTCATGAGAGAATTGGAACGAATAAAAGCACAAGAAGAAAGGCGTTATCGGGAGAAAGGTTATACCGTTCAATTTGACGTTGCCTGTCCTAGTAAAGAACTTGTAGGCATGATTCAAGATAAATACGGCTTACAAGCCCTTGCTTTCTTTAAAGAAGGAGAAGGCGATATAGTTCAGGTCGAAGGAATTATCCTCGCCCTTCGAGTGCTTCGTACCGGGAAGATAGAAGATCTTAGGAAAGTCTACAAGCTTCTTACGGGTAACGATTTAAAGGTAACCACAAACGATATCAAGGAGCTAGCAAAAAGCATATTATTTGTCTTACCTGTTACTAAGCTAGACGTCGATGAAATCGACAGAATAAACACTCTCATAGAAGAGAATATTAAAAACGCCGCCTAATACCCCCAATTTTTCATAAAAAATTCCTGTGAATTCTAAGGGATATAAAAATAGGGACACACCCCATTTTAGTTGTTTTCTGAAAAATAGGATGTGTCCCTAATTCAGAAACCCCGGATTATTGTTAATATAAAATACATTATATTCATGACATAAAAAATATATAGAACGACACACTTTCGGCACAATCTGAATTTTGATTTTCGTAACTCTTTGATACGTATAGAGATAGTGTTTCCCGTATTCGTTTCCCGTCGTCCCCGCCAGTA
>JABMRN010000041.1 GCA_013202515.1 Candidatus Omnitrophota bacterium
GCTTAACACCAGGCATGTTTATGCCCTTACGGTCTTTTAACATACCGCCTTCGACAACCTCCGCCTTTATGGTTTTTTTTGAGGTTGATTTTGTCTTTAGAATGATGTTTCCATCGTCTATGTAAATGAGCTGACCAGTCGCAATCTTGGTCATATCTCCGCCATAATCAAAAGGTATGACCTCTGGGTCTGGGGCATGAGATATCTTTTTGAGATACACAATGCTTCTTTTTTCAAGATTTCTCTGGCCGGCTTTTCCGAACCGGCCGATTCTTATGCGGTATCCCTCCAGGTCTTGCATGATACGGATGCGGCGTCTATAAATCTTATTTATTTTTCTTACGGTTTTCATGCGCGAAAGATGTTCCTCGTGCGATCCATGCGAAAAATTCAATCTCACAACATCAAGCCCGTTCATCACCATCTTTCGGATTACCGTATAGCTCGTGCTGGCAGGGCCAAGCGTTGCGACTATTTTTGTTTTCGGCATAACCTCTCCTTATCTAAAGACCGAGCATGAGGCCAATGAAGGCTAATATTGTATTCTGAACAAAGTTTATGACGGGGTTTAAAAAACCCGTGAAAAGTAAAACCACGAGAATAAGAAAACCATAGGGTTCTATCGCTGCTAGTTTTCTTTGAGCTTCATGTGGAAGAAACCCCATGAGCACCTTAGAGCCATCCAGAGGGGGTATCGGAATTAAATTTAGTGCTCCGAGAATGATATTTATCTTTGCCACAACCGCTAAGGTTGTTGCAAAAAAGTAATTTGAATTTATTGCTTTAAGCTGAAGCAGAAAGAGCGCGACTGTGGCTATTAGAATGTTTGTAAGGCAGCCAGCAAGAGATACCGAAATCAGCCCTAACCGAAAATTCTTGAGCCGTGAATAGTCAACCGGAACCGGCTTTGCCCACCCAAACCCTACCAGAAAAAGTGCAAGTGTACCAAATGGGTCGAGATGTACAAGGGGGTTGGGTGATAGCCTGCCTGATCGTTTCGCTGTATCATCCCCGAAAAGATAGGCAACCCAGCCGTGCGCTACTTCATGCGCGATGATTGAATAGAGTAGCGGTATAGCAATTATAAAAAAAGCTACGGGATTCTTGAATAATAAGGATATAAGGCCCATTAGTTTTCGGAAGCCTTTCGGATGGCCTCATTGACGGCTTCTATCAAGTCTTTTGAGCTTGCAGTTGCCCCCGTGATTGCATCGACCTCGGTTGAGTGCGTGCTTACCATCTTGTTGTTCAAGGGTATTAGCGCTTCCAAGTAGGTATCGCCTCTCCCCTGAATATGTCTATAGCGGCGTTTCGTGTATTTTTACCCATTGCTATTCCTGGCAGCGATGATTTTCAAAAAAACATCGACTATTTTAGGATCAAATTGGCTGCCCCTGCCGTCTTTGATTATTTGAAGCACCTTTCGTTTTGGATATGCTTTTCTGTATGGCCTGTCTGAAATCAATGCCTGATAAACATCTGCTAGGGCGATAATACGGGCACCGATAGGGATGTTCCCGGCTTTTAATCCGCTCGGATAGCCTTTTCCGTCCCAGCGCTCGTGGTGATAGAAAATTAATGGAATAATATCGTGAAGAACCTGAATGGGCCGCAAGATGTCAACTGCAATCTGCGGGTGCTTTTTAATGATTTCAAACTCCTTTTTTGTCAGTTTGGCTTTCTTGAGAAGTATCTTTTCACTGATGCCTATTTTTCCAAGATCGTGAAGCGTTGCAGCCTGCCTTATGTGTTCAATATTTTCCTTGGGTAAGCTTAGTGCTTTTGCAATGTCCGTGGCAGTAGACACGGTCTTATCAACATGCTCTCCTGTATAATGGTCTTTTAGCTCAATAGTTTTAGCGAATGCAAATATTGCTTCAACGAGACTTTCGTGCGACTTTTTGGTAAGTTTTTCAAGGCGTTTACTTAACATCTTAAAATCTCTATCATTTGCAACATTTTTTTCACCATCTGCTCTCGTTGCTGCCTTCATATCCTCGGAAGCATATACCTTGTTTCCGCCATTTTCTTTGGCTTTGCTTATGATTTTATCCGCGATATCGATGAGATCGGTGCCGTTTATTATACCCTCTTGCGGGTACGAAGAGACGCCGATGCTTAGTTTTAGCTTTACGGAATGGGTACCGTTACCAAAGTACTTTATGTTTACATCATCGAGAATTTTATGAGCAAGAAAAAGCGTTTCTGCACTATCTCTTCCGAAGCTTAAGATTATGAATTCTTCACCGCCAAACCTTACAACGGTGTCGTACTTAGGTGCAACTTTTTTCAGATATAAAGCAAATTGTTTTAATACGAGATCGCCGAATCTATGTCCGTAAACGTCGTTTATCGATTTGAAATAATCGATATCAAGCATGATTAGAGAAAGGAACGTACCATATTTCTTGGCGCGTGCAAAATGTGCTTCGATAATTTCGGCAAGGTAATGGTGGTTATAAAGGCCTGTCTGTACATCCTTTAAAGCCACCTCTCTCAGGCGTTTGTTCATTTTTGAGAGATTTATGTTTGACAGTTCAAGATTTTTCTCTATTTTCTTGAGATGGGTAACGTCCCAGAAAATTCCGAATATTCCGATAATTCTGCCCCTTTCGTCTCTTACCGGTGCCTTGTACGTACGGACAGTTTCCTCTCGTCCATTTTTTACATACCCTTCTTCTATTTCCTCACCTTTGCCGGAGCGCAATATTCTTTTATCATCTTTTCTATATTTATCAGCCAGTTTTTTTGGATGAAAGTCATAGTCTGTTTTGCCTTTGATTTGTTCAGGTTTTATATTAAGATCGTTGGCGTAGCTCTCGTTACATATGATGTACGTGGAATTCATGCTTTTATAGAATATTTTTTGGGGAATGTTTTTAAGAAGAGTCCTGTATTTGCGCTCGCTTTCCTTGAGAGCGTTCTCAGCTTTTTCCCGTTCGGTTATATCATGAACTATAATAATGAATGAAGTTGGTTTGCCTTTTGCATCTACAATTAGGGAGGCGCTTACCTCAGCGGGAAAAGCTTCAGCGTTTTTCTTTAAAAGTTTGTATCTTTGGTTTAGAATTTTGCCTTGCTTGAGGACCCTCTCTGCGTTCTTCTTGGCTCGCGCCCTGTCCTCGGCTACTACAAACTCAAAAACATTTTTGCCTACCATTTCATCTGATGATTTGGCGCCATGAAGCTGCATTGCCTGCTTATTCACCATCATAATAGTCCATTTCATGTCTGAAACTATTATTGCTTCAGGAGAGGCTTCTACAAGGCTGCGGTAAAGATGTTCCTGCAGAACCAGTTCGTTTATGAGTTGCTTTTGAGACAGTCCCTTAGATGCCATGTTTTTGTCCTCCTACCCCGAAAAAAGAAGGTGATTCAATTATACCCTTATTTCAAGGCATAGTCAAATGCCCGCATATTATACAATTATAACAATCTGAACATAGGTGCTGATAGAGGATGTGGGTGTTAAAGGATTTTCTCGCCAGACTTACTTTCTATTTTCTTAACCTGGTTCTCTAGTGCCCTTCTCAGTTTCTGGCATAATTCGCTTAGTCCTGACGCGTTTTCCTGTTTAAAAATGTCTTCAGCCTCTTTTAAATATGCATGTGATTCAACAAAAAGTTCTTTTATGGCCTCTTTTTTTTCTATAATCTCGGATTCATTTTCAACAAATGTAGATAGCTTGCTCAAGTTTGCGAAAGTTAAGCTAAGCTTTTCCATTGCCGTTAGTCTTCTAACATTCTCTTCAGCGATACCTTTTTCTTTGAGTACTTCTTTAATGCTTTCTATAGCCACTAAGCTTTTATTAATGTTTGCATCTGCAAAAGTAAATCTTTTCTCTTCTATATTTATTCCAGCCCCGTCTAATCGGGTGGCCCATTCTTTTTCCAAGTCGGTTAATTCTGCGGTTTCCTCTTCGGTAAATTGTACTTTTTTATCTTTTTTTTCAAGTGCCTCAACTTGCAGTTCGGAAATTTCACGATTCTTGCGTGCTATTTCGGCGATCTCCCCACCTTTTGCAAGTTCCTCAGCTTTTTTATAGTCGTCTATTGCAAGATTATGCTCTTTAAGTTGATAATGAGCGTTAGCGCGATCTGCGTATAAAACTGCCTCATCCGGATAAAATTTGATAGCCTTGGTGTAGTCGGTAATTGCCTTTTGAAAATTCCCCAATTTGTAATGAGAACTTGCACGAAGTTTATAGGTTATGCCCTTTCCGAATTCCGGGTCTAGCTCTATGGTTTTAGTAAAATCGCTTATCGCATTTTCATGCTGCTCTTCGTTGAAGTAGGCACTGCCACGGTTACAGTATGCAGCTACATTATCCGGATTATATCCTAGGGCTTTGCTGTAGTCTCTAATAGCTTCTGTAAATTTATCCTGATAAAAGAAGGCATTGCCCCTTTTGTAATATACAGCCCCTGATTTATGAGAAGGGCGTATTTCTATAACCTTATTGTAGCTTTCTATCGCAAGAGGGAATTGGTCGCGTTCACTATATATAAGCCCTTTGCCAAAATAGGCATCTATATGATTTGGGTTAATTTCAACTGCTTTAGTGTAGTCTGCCATGGCCTCATCATGTTTGCCGTGACGGTAATAGGCAAATGCCCTTCCGTAATAAGAGGCGCCGTTACCCTGGCTCGGATTCACTTCAATTGCCTTTGTGTAATCGTTGATAGCCTCGGGGTATTTACCAATGTTATGGAAGGCGCTGGCACGGTTGTGATAGGCAATCGCTGCATTATTACCTGTCTGGGCAATGCCTATGGCGTTACTGTATTCTTCTATAGCCTTTTGGTATTCTTTTTGGTCGTGGTAAGAAAGCCCCTTCTCTATGTGGCGATAGACGGCCTGTGCGGGTGTTGCCTTTTTTTCTTCCTCCTGAGACTGACAAGCCACTACCCATACAAGAAGAAAACTAATTGTAAGTATTATCCCTTTTTTCATTTAAGTAATCCCCTATTCTCTTAGCTGTTTCTCGGCATCAATTATATCACGATTAATGCTTCTTATCACGTTTTTAACCTTATTTTTTAGAGATTCGGATACAGGGGTGTCAAGTATCTCGCGGAGTATCTGTATAGCCATTCTAAAATACCGTATTAC
>JABMRN010000042.1 GCA_013202515.1 Candidatus Omnitrophota bacterium
AAATAATACTTTGTTTTTTTTACCATATTTTGAGCACCGCACGGACGGGAGAACCGTCCCCTTTTTCTATCCTTAGAGGCAGGCAAAAAAAGCTGTATCTACCCGGCTTTGCTTTTCTTAAATCCAAATTCTCTACAATCACAACCCCTTTTCTCAATAATAGCCTATGCACCGGATGACGCTTATTGTGGGACTTCTCTATGGAAGAAGATTCTGTCCCGACCAATTTTATGCCTTTTCTAAGCAAAGCATGCGCATCTTTTTCCGTAAGATAAGCTTTTTTCCTGCCTTTTTTAAAAAGAACACCTTCTGCGGACCCGGTCCTCGCTGACGGCAAACTATCCATGCCAAGAACCACTACCTTAAGGATTAACTTTTCTATTTCTATAGCATCAACCGATCCCGAGCCATTTAAAATATGAGATGGGGCATCAATATGTGTACCTGAATGACTTCCCATGGTTATTTTTGACAAATTGCATGAATTACCTTTTTTGAAGGATTTAACGCGCTTTATGACCACGGATGGATCCGAAGGATATTTTTTCATGCCGGTAAATAATGGCTTTGATACATCTATGTATTTCATTCCTCGCCCTCCAGTTTTTTTAAGAGGTTACTGACCGCCTCAAGCTCCATCTGTATTCTCGATTCTCTGGCATAGGATCCTATGTGAGGCGTAAGAATGACATTATCAAGCTCCTTAAGCGGCCCGTCGTACGGTTCTTTTTCATAAACATCGCAGGCGGCTCCGGAAAGTTGCCCTTCTCTTAAAGCATTATAAAGGGCTGTTTCGTCAACAATCTCTCCACGCGAAGTGTTGATAAGCCACGCTCCTTTTTTCATACCCTTAATCTCTTTTTCGCCTATTATCCCCTTTCCGCCTGTAACATGGAGAGACACTATATCCGACCAGCCAAGCAGCTCTTTAAGGTTCATGCGTCGCGCAATTTTTGTAGCCGCCTGGCATGGGTCAAAATACGCTATACTGCAACCAAAAGGGCTTAAAAGTTCTGCAACTTTCTTTCCTATCCTACCGAAACCCACTATCCCGACTTTTTTGTCATTAAGAAGGTTGCCTGTCATCTTTTTCCATTGTCCAAGCCTTATAAGCCTGTCCATAGTGTTGACTTTCCTTAAGAGGTTCAGGATAATCCCTAAGGTCAATTCGGCCACCGCGAACGTAGCGGCATCCGGAGTATTCACGACCCTTATTCCCAGCAAAAATGCTTCTTTAAGATTAATATTCCCTGTACCCGTACCGCACCGTGAAATTACTCTTAAGCCACTAAGCTTACGCAGGACATCTGAATCATAAAGTTCGGTACCTGCGATAATTCCTATACATCCGGAACAGAGCCGGAGAATTTCTTCCTTTTTTAGCTTTCTGCCTGTATTGTTCCTTACGAGTTCAAATTTTTTTCCGAGAAGCTCTACGGGCGAGGTGTCATGTTCGGCGAATGTGCTTGTAGTCAATGCTATTTTATCCATAATCAACCTCTGCAATCTTCTTTTACTACCTTGGCAGGGACTCCTGCCGCCAGGGCATATGACGGTATGTCGCGGTTAACTACTGCGCCAGCGGCTATGACAGCGCCTTTCCCGATTCTCACATTCGGTAGTATCACTGAATTGGCCCCGACCCAGACATCGTCTTCAAGCACGATCGTGCCATGCTCGTGCCCCTGCGATGATACGGGAGCATTCTTAGACGCCTTTCTGTGATTACTGGCTCTCATCACCACGTTGGGCCCCACAGAAACGTCATTGCCAAAGATTATTGTTCCGCCATTGGAGGCGCCTACGTAAACGTTCGTGTTAACCCTCGCCCGGTCGCCGATCTTTATTGTCCCGTTATCGTTCGCGTTCAGACGACAACCGCTCATTAAAAGCGCATCTTTCCCCAGCGTTATATTGCGCGGCTCCAATATCTCACACCCGGGCCAAAGATTAAAAAAAGAGCTTTCCCGTAATTTTCCCGACCAGTAAAACCGCCTTAACAATCGCCCGGATCTTCCGGGTATGTTCGTAACAAATAAAAATTCAAACCAGGCAAGCAACTCATCCTTAATTAGCTTAAACGTTTTCATCATGCTTTTCACCAATTATCATCCTTTTCATATCCCAGTTCAACAAGTAGGCCCCCTGCTACTTGTTTAAACTTGTTTTTATGCTCTTTCGTAAAATGGTTCTTCCAATCCCCTACTATGCCCTTTCTTGCCGTAGAGCGAAGCTTGCCGGGAAGATCCTTTTTGAGGGCACCTGCTAAGTCTTTTTCTTTTCTAATTTTAGTATCAGCCATACGGTTGATCAGCCCATTATCCGCTTTTATGTCAAAAAAATTCAGCACCCTATTGAGGGTGTTGGTGGTATCGCTATTTAAATCTTCATATCTTACTACCAGTATCATCTCAGGGTTGGATGATGCGGCATTAGTCCATCCATTCACCCACGGAGCATGAAAATCCCTTACCGTGTCGATCGAATAACTTATTCCTTCCTCTTTCGTTATGGACTTGTAAAGATTATGAAGCTCATTTTTCGGATCCGCCAAGACATAAAAATATCTGGCTACGCAAACATCTCTCAGGTCCCTATGGGTAACGACAAATTTGGGTACATATTTCTTTATTATTTCGAAATTCTCTTCTGAAAACCTCGTGTGAAGCTTCATAACGCTGTATCTTTTTTTCGGGAGAGAAGAAAACACAGGTTCGCTTATGTCGTGAGACCTTGTTTTGCCTTCCGGGTCATTTATCGGCCTTAGGTTATAACCCGGTATCATTGCAAGCATGTTGCCCAGCCATGACGAGCCGGATTTTATAAGACCGTTTACATACAGGATATTGTATGGATACCTGTACGCTCCCGTGGAAGTTAAAAAATCATTTTTAAGATAATCGCATATCTCCCCTGTTATTTCTGGGTAGCGCAAAAGACGCGTAAGTATCTTCTTATACTGCATATGCGAAATACCTCTTTTGATATTCATCGCTAAGGCCCCGGAATATTTCCTCGCTTCCGGATAGGCCATTCTCTATTTTTCCTATATCCTTCCAACGGTCTTTGTCAAATCTTACATAAAGACAAAAAGTTCTTAGCAGGTTGTTCAGGCGCTCCTTTGATAAAAATGGATTTTTAACTACGCTGTTAC
>JABMRN010000043.1 GCA_013202515.1 Candidatus Omnitrophota bacterium
GTGCTAGCGGGTGTAGTTCAATGGCAGAATACTAGCTTCCCAAGCTAGCTACGGCGGTTCGATTCCGCTCACCCGCTCCAATTGATTTAGGAGATAGATTTATAGCAGTATGAAAAAGACAGTCTTAATTATGATGCTACTGGCTCTTCTTACGGGATGCGCAACGCTAACATATCCGCCTCCAGATGATTTAAGAAGAGAAGGCATTTACCACAGAGTCGGGGAGAATGAGACATTGTGGAGTATATCGAAGGCATACGACGTTGACTTAAGAGATATTGTTGATGCAAATAGGATTCCGAACGCAAATAAGATATCCCTGGGGCAGCTGGTCTTCATCCCAGGCAGAAGCAAAACAGTTGACTTCAAACTGAAAGAATTTACAAAAAAGCACGAGACATTCATCTGGCCCGTAAAAGGGAAGGTAGTATCACATTTTGGATCAACTAATAGATATGTTTCAAAAAATAAAGGCATAGATATAAGCGTTCCTTTCGGAAGCAGTATCAAGGCATCTAGGAGCGGCAAAGTAACTTATTGCTCCGATTTCATGAAAGGTTATGGTAGAATAATAATAATCGACCACGGGGATGATTATCAGACGATATACGCCTATAATTCTAAAAACCTCGTTAAGGTCGATGATATTGTGCGGCAGAAGCAGGTTATTGCCAAGGTAGGCAAGGGGGGAAGGGCTAAAGGCTCGTCTCTTCATTTTGAGGTTCGTAAAAAGCATAAGTCGCAGAACCCGTTTTTTTACCTGCCGTAGAAGTAAAAAAAAGGATAGGCAAGAAGCATGTTTACAGAACCGGTTTCTGGAAAAGATTTCTTTGGAAGAACAGAAATCCTTGAAGTTCTTTCAAAAAGGGTTGATGCCCTCAAGTTCGGCTACAGACAGAATGTTGCCTTAACCGGGCAGATGTTATCGGGGAAATCATCCGTTTTACGCCACTTTCTTGAATGCCTTAACGATACTTCGATAATTCCAATATATATCGAAGTAATAGAAGAGCCGTTCGGTTCTTTCGCAGACAGATTCATAGCTACACTTCTTTATAATTTTTTTGCGTCCGAAAAAGTAGATGTACCAAAAGAAATGGACAGCCTTCTAGCGAAATCCCGTGAGCTTGTTCCCCGCACGACAGAATTAATCGAAAAAATAAGACGCGAACATAGTCAGAGGCACAATAACCGAGCCTACAGGGACCTACTTGATCTTACCTCTGTTTTTAGAGAAGAGACAGGCAAGCCTTGCATCGTGATTCTCGATGAATTCCATAATCTAGAGAATCTCAAACTGAAGAATCCGTTTCTACAGCTTGGTCGAATAATAATGATTCAGAAAAGCACGATGTATATTGTCTCAAGTTCCCAGAGAAGCAGGATCAGGAGGATACTCCAGGAGAAACTATCGCTTTTATTCGGAAACTTTGAAGTAATAGATGTCGCCGGGTTTAACCCAGAGACTGCAAAGAACTTTCTTAAAAATAACATAGCACCCCTTAAGATAAGCGACTACTACCTCGATTATATTTTAAACCTAACCGATAAAAATCCATTCTATCTTAATATCATTGCAAAGGGCCTTAAGGATATTGCAGGTACAACGGGTGCCGAGCGCGTAAACGTTCAGCTCATAAAGGAGTGCCTTAGAGGCATACTCCAGAGCCCAACGGGTATTCTGAACCTTCATTTTACCAACAACATCCACTTTCTTCTTGAAGGCTCCTTGAGAAAACAATGCCTTTCAGTACTTTCTGTATTATCACAGGGCTCTTACAAGGGAAAGGATATTGCCGGTCTTCTAAAGGGTAAGGTAAGGGGTCTTTCTGGAAAACTCGATTTTTTAACGAATATAGATCTTATTTTTAAGTGCGGTGTTTTTTATAAAATACGCGATCGCTTTTTTGAATTCTGGCTAAAAACAGTTTATTTCAGGAAAGAAACCTCTCTTGTAAGCGATCTCCAGGGGACGATCAGCGATTTTCTGGACCTGATAGAAAGCGATATTGAGAATTATCTCATAGAATACAATAAGAGCACGCTTGAGAGAATAAAGGACCTTTTCCAGAGCTTTAGCGGTGAGATTGCAGAGATCGGCGGCAAGGCACGCAAGCTGCCCAAATTCTACAACATAGAGGTTCTTAAATACGGTGGTGATAGGAATTATCTCATGTGCAAAACCCAGGATAGGTTCTGGATCTGTCAGGTGAAACAGGAAATAACGGACGAAATGGACCTTGCAGATTTCATTCAAAAAGACGATGGCAATTTCAAAGACGCTGTAAGAAAAATATTAATACCGTTAAATGGCATGGAGCGAAATGCCCTTCTCCTTGCAAAGGAGAAACATATATGGGTGTGGAATACGGATTCCGTTAATTTGCTTTTCAGGCTGTTTCAAAAACAGGATTTTATAATTTGAAGATAGGCGTTATCTCTGATACACATATACCCAAGGCCGCGGTTGACTTACCAGAAGCGGTATACAACGACTTTGTTGATTGTGAGCTTATTCTCCATGCCGGAGACCTTGTAGAAATAGATGTTCTCAATAAGCTCGAGAGGCTTGCTCCTGTAAGGGCGGTTCAGGGCAATATGGACATGAGGAATGTAAAGGATTTGCTTCCAAAAAAAGACATAATAGAAGCAGGCAAGTTTAAGATAGGATTAATTCATGGCTATGGCAATCCCCACGGTCTTATTAAAGCGGTAAAGAGCGAGTTTAAAAACGGTATAGATGTGATTGTCTTTGGACATGCACACACTCCGACTAATGAAAAGATTGGTAAGACTCTTTTCTTTAATCCGGGTTCACCGACAGATACTGTTTTTGCACCTTATAATTCTTACGGGGTTTTAGAGGTTAATGATACCATTGAGGGAAGGATCATCAGGATATAGAATGGAAATACCAGTCATTAAAGTAGAAGGCAAGACTCTTCCAGAAGCATGGGAAAAGGCCGTTATTGAAACCTGGAACAATGGCTTAAACATTAAGACCGAATATGATAAGGAAAACGACCCCCCAAGCAAAGATTGCACGATGGTGATGGTCGTTAATGAGCCTTTAGCAGAGCCCAGGATTCACAGGGCGTTCCCCGGATCGTTAGAGGATCTTGAGGTATACCGGCAGGAAGTGGTTTTAGGTATACACGACCACTGGATAAATCCCCAAGAGGGTAAATGGACATATACCTATCATAAGAGGTTGTTTGATTATGAGATAGAAGGCGAGATGGTAGGCCAGATAAAGTATATAATCGACAAGCTCTCTAAAAACTATTATTCAAGACGTGCACAGGCGATTACCTGGAATCCTAAGCTGGACGTATCAACTGATGATCCGCCCTGTCTTCAGAGAATATGGTGCAGGATTGTTCCCGGGACAAAGGACCTTTATCTTGAGATGAATACACACTGGAGATCAAGAGATGCTTATAAGGCCGCTTTTATGAACATATTTGCACTTACGGACCTTGCAAGATACCTTGCTGAAAAGATTTCAGAGAAGATGGGTAAAAAAGTAATTGTTGGCCGTTACGTCGACATAAGCGATAGCTTTCATATTTACGGAAGCTACCACCAAGAGTTCCTCAATTTCCTGAAGCTTGTAGAATCGCGTAGTTTTGAGCAGAGAACCTGGAGTACGGATTTTGCAGTTTCATTTTTTGACGAGGCAAAGAAAAAAATACTTGCTGAGACTACACGCGAGGCAAAATAATGCTTTTATGGCTTGAATTTGTGCTTTGTTCGGTTTTAATCTTTATATCAAGTCATTATATTTCAAAATGCGGTCAATCATTAGCAAGAAAGATGAACTGGCAGGAGGGGTTTGTCGGCGTCCTTTTTCTTGCAGCTGCCACTTCCCTTCCCGAGACCTTCACCGGCATATCGTCGGTTGCTATTAACAGGATAAATTTAGGAGTAGGAGACGCAATAGGATCACTTATAATAAACATGATGCTTATAGGCGTTTTGGATTATTTTCAAGGACGGGGCAGAATATTGCTTCACGCAAAAAAAGAGAATGTATTAACTGCCTCCTCAACCGCGGTCCTTCTGGCAATATTGGTCTTATTTACATTTCTTAGACAGAATGGTTTATTCGGTTTCTATTTCCTTGGGATAGGGCTTGAATCATTTATTATTATAGGGCTTTATTTATGGGGTATGCGCACCATATTTAAGAAAAGCCGTATATTCGGGGAAAATAACAGTAAAGTTCAAGGTGCATCACATGTCTGGATTAAATTTATAGCTTTTTTCATAGTAATAGTACTGCTTGGATTATGGCTTGTAAATATAGGCAAAAGGATTTCAGATGTTACCCAGCTTAATCAGAGTTTTATAGGGGCGCTTCTTCTTGCCTTTTCAACGTCACTGCCTGAGCTTGCAGTATCTACCGCGGCTTTGAGATTGGGTTCCATTGACATGGCAATAGCAAATATCTTGGGAAGCAATTTTTTTGACGTATGCATCGTACCGCTCATGGACACTATTTATAGAGAGGGCCCGTTGCTTGGTTCAATAGCACCCATTAATATCTTTACGATGCTGCTTGCATTGGTAATGACGGGTGTAGTTATTGCGGGGCTTTTAGTTCGTCAAAGAGACACAAGAATGAAGTTAACCTGGGATACTGGATTACTGCTTGTATTGGGAATCGCAGGATATTTTGTCATATACAGATTTGGATAATTTTTAAAGACGGAGACTAGCATGGATAGATTATGGGCGCCTTGGAGGAGTAAATACATTTATCTTAGAAAAAGACAGAAGTGTATATTTTGTGTTCCACGAAAGGCAACGGGAAAAACAGCCGACAAAAAAAGATATATAGTTCATCGTTCTAAGTACTCCTTTTCTATTCTAAACAGGTATCCTTACAATAACGGGCACCTCATGATTGCTCCTTTTAGGCACGTTAGATCGCTTGAGCTTTTGAACGATAAAGAGCTGCTTGATTTAATGAAGTTGCTGAATAAAACCAAAAAACTTCTAGATAAAAAACTTAAACCCGATGGCTACAACATAGGTGCCAATCTCGGCAAGATAGGCGGAGCGGGTTTCGAAGGGCATGTTCATATCCACATAGTGCCGCGTTGGGCTGGGGATACAAACTTTATGCCTGTTTTAGGTAACACCAAGGTAATTTCAGAGTCGCTTGATGCGCTTTACCATACATTGAAGGCGGTATAAATATGCTATCACGAAGAGAAATGGAAAAAAGGGAATATGACTTTCTTGCGCCTTATGCGATAAAGGCCAAGGAGTCAAGGGGGAGGGCATACAAGGAGCCTGAGCACCCATATAGGGGTATATATCAGAGGGACAAGGACAGGATAATATATTCGACTGCTTTCAGGCGACTAGAATACAAGACGCAAGTATTCGTCAATCACGAGGGCGATTATTACAGAACGCGCCTTACCCATACACTCGAGGTTGTCCAAATAGCCAAATCAATTGCGCGGGCATTAAGGCTTAATGAAGAGTTAGTAGAGGCGGTTGCGCTTGCCCATGACCTGGGGCATACGCCTTTCGGACATGCCGGGGAGGATGCCTTAGCAGAGATTATGCGGGACAAAGGGGGCTTTGACCACAATGGACATGGCTTAAGGGTCGTTGAGATGCTTGAAAAGAGATATCCGGACTTTCCCGGTTTAAATTTGACATACGAGGTTAAGGAAGGTATAGTTAAGCATTGTACAAGTTTTGACAAGCTCAGGATTGCGGTACCGTTTGAAAGCGAAGGACCAGCGAACCTTGAGACGCAGGTCGTTGATGTAGCCGATGAAATTGCCTATGACAATCATGACCTTGACGACGGCATAACAAGCGGGCTTATCGATGAGCACAATCTTGCCAATATTATTATTTGGAAAGAGGTGCAGAATCTAATAAAGAAAAGATGTCCTTTTGCGAGCGAAGAAGTAAAAAAATATCAGGCAATAAAGATGCTAATTGATATGCAGGTGACGGATGTTATTCAGAACAGCGAAAAACGTCTGAGGCATTTTGACGTTAAAAATCCGGCTGATGTCAAGAAGGTAACGGAAAAGATAATTGCATTTTCCAAGAATATGCAGCTTAAAAGAACGCCTTTAAGGGGATTCTTGATGAATAACCTCTATAAGCATTACAGGGTGATAAGGATGTCTGACAAGGCAGCAAGATTTATAAAGAGCTTGTTTAAGGTATATCTGGATAAACCGG
The DNA here is from genome assembly GCA_013202515.1 of Candidatus Omnitrophota bacterium. Taxonomy (GTDB): domain Bacteria; phylum Omnitrophota; class Gorgyraeia; order JABMRN01; family JABMRN01; genus JABMRN01. The sequence continues at coordinate 6,220 of JABMRN010000043.1, forward strand.
AACAATTACCCCCACATACTGCTGAAAGGCTGAACAAAGAGGAGAAGCACAGGGTGATCTGCGATTATATAGCCGGCATGACAGACAGGTATGCGCTGGATGAATATAAGAAATTTTTTGAACCTTACGAACGGGTGTAATAAATATGGACCATAAAGTAGACGTAAATAAACTGGTTGAAAGACTTAAAAACAGCATAGATCTTAAAAACGAAAAGCGTGCGTTTACAAGGTTTCTTGGGCCGTTTGTGTGGTTTATAACCGAAAGCCCTGAAGAGATGCACGCCGAATTTGAGAAAATACAGCTTAAGATGTGTAAGAGGTGCAAGGCAAATCCCCTCCGTCGGAAAAAATGCATTAAACAGGTAAAAACCATACTAAGGAAGGCAAGAACATCCAAGCACGCCGAAGCTTTTATATGCCAGGGGAGACTGCATGGTTTTTGTTATCCATTAGCCCAAGGAGAAAAGATCTACGGCTACCTGGTTGTCTGCCAGGTTAAGAGAACGCCATCTCCGGACATACTAGAGATATTCTCGGCTTATACGGATACGGTTGTTAAAGAAATCCAGAAAGAGTTAGAACTTCAGAAGTTATGCGATACGATACGTCCAAGGGCCATAGCCCTTTCTACGGTTCACACTCTTCACCGCTTGATAAGTTCCACTCTTAATTTAAATGAACTCTTGCCGCGCATTGCAAGGCTAAGCCTCCAGGTAATGAGGGCAAGCAGATGCTCTATTAAGCTTCTTGATTCCAAGAAAAAAATACTCCTGCCCAAGGCAACCGTTGATTTGCGTAAGAAAATGACCAAATTAAAAAAGGTTAAAATCGGACGATGGGCTCCGGGGAAGGCCGTTAAATATACAAAATCAATACGGGGCCGTAATTTTCTTGCAACACCTCTTATAGATGAAGACGTCATTGGAGTTATAACGATATATGATAAGATTGACAAAAAGTCATTCAATGATTTTGACGAAGAGATAATGCGTACACTTTGTGAGCAGGCAGTTATTGCGATTAAAAACGCACAGTTATTTATGGAGCAAGAAAAACTCACCATGGGTGCCATAAAGAGCATCGCGGCCATTCTTGAGACAAAGGCAACAGGAACGCTTCTTCCAAGGGATTCTTTCTTAAAAATCGTTCATCTCATAGGCCAGGAGCTCAAACTCTCCGATTATGAACTCAAGTGTCTTCAATATGCAACTATTCTGCATGACGCTGGTCAGATTGCAGTACCCGATGCAGTTATAAAGAAAAAAGGCCTTCTTACAGGCAAGGAGTACGGTCTCATTAAAGAACATCCTGAGAAGGCAGCACTTATCTTAAAACCTATAAAATCCCTAAAAAGCATTGTTCCGATTATCCTCCACCACCACGAGCATTACGACGGAACAGGCTATCCCTCCAGGCTTAAGGGCAATAACATTCCGCTTGAGGCTAGAATATTGGGTGTAGTAAGCGCGTTTGAGGCGATGATAGCCAAGAAGCCCTACAGAAAAGAGTTGTCCATCGATGAAGCCATAAACAAGATAAAACGCAATTCCGGACGGCAGTTTGACCCGAAGGTCGTAGAGGCATTTCTTAAGGTAGTGAAGAAAAAGGGAATAACAAAAATGCTGGAGACGGAAATCTATGGACATTAGGAAGTTGATCAATAAAACCAAGCTTCACAGAGAGATCATAGCTTTTTTCTATGAAAACCCTTTCTGCATAGATACACCGAGAGGCGTCTCGACA